>NZ_JAKGAY010000006.1:0-146175 GCF_021532545.1 Halomonas sp. Cn5-12 | reverse complement strand
CTGGAATATAAATGCGCTCACGCAGGCATCGTCTTCAAGGTCGTTCGCGAAACCAACACCACCCGCGCCTGTTCGTCGTGCGGCTCGCTTAGCGGGCCGCAGGGCGTCAACGGGTTGCGAGTAAGGGTCTGGGAGTGCGTGGAGTGTGGTGTACTCCACGACCGGGACGTGAATGCGGCCCGGAAT
Organism: Halomonas sp. Cn5-12; assembly: GCF_021532545.1. NCBI lineage: Bacteria > Pseudomonadati > Pseudomonadota > Gammaproteobacteria > Oceanospirillales > Halomonadaceae > Halomonas > Halomonas sp. Cn5-12. The sequence goes on along the minus strand of NZ_JAKGAY010000006.1, from coordinate 145,989 downwards.
ATCCTCAGCCTCGGGGCAGGACGTTGCCCTCAAGAAGTTGGAATCCCCGTCCTTTAGGCGGGGAGGACGTCAATCTGCTCATCACTGCGGGTGCTCTAGCGGGCTGCAACACCATTGCAGGGGCAGGACAAGACGTTGAAGAGGGCGGCCAAGCAGTACAGGACGCCGCGAGTTAAGGTTCGGTCTAACGGTTTATTGTGCAATGTGCGGGCTAGGCAGCAATGCCTGGCCCGCACTGCTATCGAGGCAGGGATTTGTGGAGGGAGGTAAATAATGACGCCAGGAAAGCTTTGGATGACCACCACTCAGCGCCATATAAAAGGTCTGGGCAGTGCGCTGGCCGTGATGCTGTTAGCTGGGTGTAGCAGCGCGCCCAATGAGTCCGCCGCGCCTAAGCCGCCGACGGTCGATCAAACCGCGCCGACTAGCCAAACATGCGATGCCAGCGCCGTGCAGTATGCCATTGGTGCGCCCTTTGATGAGGCCAACTTGGCGACGCTAGAAGAGCAGAGCGGCGCTCGTCAGGTGCGTGTGCTGCGCCCCGGCACGGCCGCGACCATGGATTTCCGTGACGACCGGCTCAATATTCATCTGGAAAGCAACGACATGATTGAGGCGCTGCGCTGCGGCTAACGCAAAATCAGCCATACGCAGGCGGCGCTTACGCGTGCGCTGTCCATTGTGCGCGCGAGCCTAGAGCAGACGCCCCTGGCGACCGCAACGGTCTAGCTAGTCGTAGCGATCTTTCCAACCCTGATGGCGCACCTGCTCTTTGAGCATGTCGAGCACGTCGTAAAGCACCTGTTCGGTCACTTTGGCGCTGGTGTCGTCGACGGTCAACCAACTGTCAAAGCTGGTGTCGGCGGTGCGCTCGACGAGTTGACGAAAGGCGGGGGAGTGCATGCCTTGCGCCATTTCATCCACCAGCCGCTGGGCGACGCTGCTGATAGAAGCTTGCATCGCGCTTGATGCGGTTTTTCCCATGGGTAAGCGGTGTAGTCGTTGAATTTCCGGGCTCTCCCGCAGCGTGCGGCTCACCAGATCATCGATGGCCGCCATAATGGCGGGGCGATTTTGCTGATAGGCTCGGCCTGCCGTGGCTTCCAAGCGCTCGGCAATTTCATGGATCAGCTGGGTTTTACGCGGCATGATCACCCGCTCGATGACGCGCTCGGTGAGCGAGTCGCTGGACATGATCTGCTCCTGAGCATTGCCTAGCAAACGCAGCGCTATACGGTCTGAGAGCTCCTCCAGCAAAATATCGTAATACTTGGTAAAAAATCGATAGACCGACCAACGGGTCACATCGACCAAGCGCAGTCGATGTAACCGGTGTAGGAGCGAAATGACGCGTAAGGCACGTAGCCAACGAAACCCACTGAGTGGGATGCAGCCCAGCACGTCGTACCAGTGTACGAAGGGATAGAAAAACCAGCGGTGATAGCGCCGCTCGGCAATCGCCACGGCCCAGCCCAGTAGAACATCGGCAATAAAGAAGCTGACAAAGACCAGGTCAATGGCAATAAATCGGCTGTGAATCGCCGTATCGTAAAAACGGTGAAAACCGGGCGTGATAGCGGCAAGCGCTTGGTTGATCGGGCCAATCAGAAACAGCGAGTCAAACAGCAGCAGGCTAAGGTTAATAATAACGGCGGCGAGGATCAGCAGATCCCAGCCGATGTGCGCATACTCAACGGCCTTGGGAAGGCGGGGATAGCGCTGCCTGATGGGCATGATGACTCCTTGTCGTTGAAAGTAGAGCAGCGCTTAGCGCTGCTGGTGATGCTGCTGGGTCAGCTCCTCTTCGCGCTCTGCCTGCTTACGCAGCTTCTTGCGCAGCGCCGCCTTTTCGAAGCGCAGCTTCTGTAGCGGGGTCTCCAACGCCAGGGGCGGCACCCGGGCAGGTTTGCCGTTGGCGTCCACGGCTACCATGGTGAGGTAGCAGCTATTGGTATGGCGAATCAGCTTCTGGCGAATATCCTCGGCCACTACCTTAATGCCAATTTCCATGGAGGAGCGCCCCACATGGTTCACGCTGGCGAGAAACGTCACCAGCTCGCCCACATGGATTGGCTGTTTGAACAGCACTTGATCCACCGATAGCGTCACCACATAGTGGCCGGAGTAGCGGCTGGCGCAGGCGTAGGCGACTTCATCGAGCTTTTTAAGAATAGCACCGCCATGCACTTTACCGCTGAAGTTCGCCATGTCCGGCGTCATCAAGACCGTCATGGAGAGCTCGTGCTGGCCCGGTAAGACGCTGTGTTCAAGGCTCTGGTCTGGGGCGTTGGGTACAGCAGAGGCGTCGGACATAAAGGTCACCTTACGATTAAAAATGCCCGCCCCCAGGCGGATACCACGGGGGCGGGCGTTGACATCGTGCTTAGCAGCTTAGAACCACACTAAGCCCACGGAAATGATAATACCGGTAATCAACAGCTGGATCAGGCAGAAGCCCATGATGTCCTTAGCTTTCAAGCCGGCAATCGCCAGCACTGGCAGTGCCCAGAACGGCTGCAGCAGGTTAGTCCAGGCATCGCCCCAGGCCACCGCCATGGCCACGCGGGCAATATCGGCACCCAGCGCTTCTGCGGCAGGCAGCATGACCGGTGCCTGTACCGCCCACTGGCCACCACCGGAAGGCACAAACAGGTTCACGATACCGGCGCTGATGAACGACCAGAACGGCAGCGAGTTAGCGGTTGCAAACGAGACCAGCCACTCCGACATGCTCTGGGCCAGGCCCGACTGCACCATGATCGCCATAATGCCCGCATAAAAGGGAAACTGGATGACGATGCCCGCGCCGCCCTTGATGGCTTCGTTCAGGCTGGTAAGCAGGTTGCGCGGTGTGCGGTGCAGCACGATCGCCAGGAACAGGAACATGAAATTCACCACGTTCAGGTTCAGGCTGCCGCCGCGCAGCAGGAAGTGGTCCAGCAAGAACAGCAGGCCAGGTACACCTACCAGCAGGGCCAGCGGCATGCTGTTTTCGAGCTTTTCGGCAGGTCGCGTGATACGGCCTACGGGCTCTGGCTCGTCGTCGAGCAGTTTGGGGTCGACGTAGACGCTGTCTTTCTCATCGGGCAGCATCATGCGGTTGACCAGCGGCACGGCGATGAATAAGCAGATGACGATGGCCAAGTTGAAGAAGGCGAAAATGGTCGAACCCGTGCCAATGACACCGATCTGATCGGCAGAGAAGTGGCCTTCGGTGGCAATCGTCAGCGGCACCGAACCGGCCAAGCCGCCGTGCCACACCACGAAGCCCGAGTAGGCGCTGGCCACCAACAGGCGGTAATCGACCTTGATCAGCCGGGCCAGCTCTTTGGCGAACAGAGCACCGACCACCAGGCCAAAGCCCCAGTTGATCCAGCTAGCGGCTAAAGAGACCAGCGTGACGAGAATAATCGCGCCGCCGGGCGACTTCGCAGTACCGGCAATTTTTTGCAGAATGCGTTTCACGGGCGGAGAGCTTGCCAGCATAAAGCCGGTGACCAGCACGAGCAGCATCTGCATCGAGAAGGTCAGTAAGCCCCAGAAACCGTCGCCCCACATACGCAGCACGGCCAAGGGTGTTTGGCGCTCCACGGCAATGGCGGCCACAGCGGCAATCAGGGTCAACAATAGAACGAAGATATACGGGTCTGGTAAATAACGCTCGACCAGCTTAACTGCTGGTTTTGATATGAGTTTTAGCATGGGGTGCTCACTTTATTCGTTATTAGGAAGTGCGCGGCTAATATACGGCGGTGCGGCACAATTTTCACCCCTCAACGGCCAATGCGCAGAGTGCTTAACATTGTTACATCACCTTACGTTAGCGCAGTTTGCTCGCTCTGCCCGTTGTGGCGTTCAACGCTGCTGATCAAAGGTGAGAAACGCCGGATGACGGCCGCCAGCGGGTCAGCCGGTAGTGCCGATAATAGCCAATGAGCACGGCCGAGCGGGTGAGCATAAAAAGTGTGAAGGCTAGCCAGAGGCCGTGATTGCCCAGCCCCTGGCAGAACCACCAAGTAGGCAGGTAGACGGCGAGGCCCGCAAAAATGCTGTTGCGCATTTCCCGCACCGCCGTGGTGCCGATAAACACGCCGTCAAGCAGGTAGCTCCAGACGGCAATCAGCGGCATGACCACCATCCACGGCAAATAGCTGGCGGCGGTGGCGCGCACGTCGCTCAATCCGGTCAGCATTGCGATCAGTTGATTACCACCCAAGGCAAAAAGCAGCGCCGCCGCAGCGGATGTCCAGAAAGAGAACTGTGCCGTGGCCCGCACCGTGGCGGCAAACTCTCGCCAATCGCGACGCCCGTAAGCGCGCCCTACTAGCGACTCAGCCGCGTGGGCAAAGCCATCCAGCGCGTAGCTGGTCAGCATAATAAATTGCAGCAGCACGGCATTGGCGGCGAGCACGGTATCGCCCTGACGGGCGCCTTGCGCTGTAAAAAACGCCATGGCAAACAGTAGTCCAAGCGTTCGCACAAACAGGTTCGCATTAACACTAAGTAGCGCCGAATAGGCCTGCAGTGCCAATAGGCGCTGGCGTTGAAAGTGGCCTTCAAGATGCCCCAGCTGGCGCAGCACCAAGTAGCCACCGAACAGCAGCGCGCTGTAGTCAGCGAGCACGCTAGCCAGCGCTACGCCGTTACTGGTCATCCCTAAGCCCACCACGAACCATAGGTCAAGCACGATATTGACGCTGTTGGTCAGTACTAGAATCATCAGCGTGACGCGGGAGTTCTGCTGCCCTAAAAACCACCCCAAAATGGCGTAGTTGGCCAGTACGGCAGGGGCAGACCAGAGGCGAATCTCGGCATACTCGCGGGCCAGCGGCGTGGCCTGTACGCTGCCATCTAGTAGCCATAGGCCAAGCGAGATGAGCGGTGTGCCAAACACGATTAATAGTGTGCCGATGACACCTGCCATGATCAGCGACTGGCCTAGCAAGTTGCGCACGTCACTAGGCGACTCGCGCCCTATGGCCTGGGCGACCAGTCCGGTGGTGCCCATGCGTAAAAAGCCAAAGCCCCAGTAGAGAAAGCTAAATAGCGTTGCGCCAAGGGTCACGCCGGCCAGGTAGCGAGAGTCGGGTAAGTGCCCGACCACGGCGGTATCCACCAAACCGAGTAGCGGTACGGTGATATTGGAGAGAATGATGGGCCAAGCGAGGGTCCAAATACGCATTCAGAGTGACCTTCGCTCGCAAACGTTCAGGCACATCTTAAGTGGGCGAGTTAAGCGGCAGTAATGATGCGATACTTCTCCATCAACTGCTCTTGGGTCTCGGGGCGCTCTGGGTCGAGGGGAATACAGTCCACCGGACACACCTGCTGGCACTGAGGCTCGTCGAAGTGGCCGACGCACTCGGTGCACAGGTTGGGGTTGATCACGTAAATCTCCTCACCGGGAGAAATCGCGTCGTTGGGGCATTCCGGTTCGCAGACGTCGCAGTTAATGCATTCGTCGGTGATCATCAGGGCCATGGGCATACCTCACGAATGGCGTGTCACTCGGGTTTTAGATACCCGAGTGTTTTGCTCAACAATATCGATAGCTAGGTAGTGTAGTGCTTACGCAGCGCCTCTGCGACCTGCGGGTGCACCAGGGGGGAAATATCGCCGCCCAGCTTGGCGATTTCCCGCACGATGGTCGAGGAGATATAGGAGTTTTCCACTGCCGGGGTAAGAAACACGCTCTCAAGCTCAGGATTTTGAGCGCGGTTCATATTGGCCAGCTGCAGCTCGTACTCAAAATCGGAGACCGCTCGCAGGCCGCGCAGAATAATCGTCGCGCCCTGTTCGTGCATCATGCTAGTGAGCAGCGTCGAGAAGCCAATCACGCTGACATTCGGCAGCGATGCGCACACCGACTGGGCCAGCGCAATTCGAGTATCCAAATCCAGGCTTGGGTGTTTGCCGGGGCTGGCTGCCACGGCAATCACCACTTTGTCGAACATCCGCGCGCCGCGCTCAATCAGGTCGAAGTGGCCGTTGGTGATCGGGTCGAACGTGCCAGGATAGACAGCGATCTTTTCGCGATGCGCGCTCATGACGGCGTCCCCTCATCCAGTGAACCAAACGGATTATCGGCGACCAGCGAAACCGCGTGGTCATAGCCGGGAATGTGGATACGGTCTGCGTGAATCTCAAGCTCTGGGCCTTCCAGCACCGCTTCGCCAAACTGGTAGCGGGGGGCGTAGCGCCCGCGATCGGCCTCGGCGAGATAGGCAGCGGCGTTAGCGCGTACCGCTTCGCGGCGACCTTTCCACGCTTCTATCGCGGCGCTGCCGTGGCGCTTGGTGAGTAGACGCTCGGTCACCTCTGGCGAGAGCACCACGCCGGTGGCGTTATTACCGCCAAAGCCTTTGGCGTTGATAAAGGCAGCATCGGCGGTAAATGCTTGAGGAGTCGTGAAAAAGCGCAGCCGCTCGGCGTAGACGTCATCGGCCACCGCATCCAGCGTCGGGATACCCGGCAGCAAACCGTGGGCGAAGCTGCCCAGGGCGCTGGCTAGCTGATCACCTGCCGCTGACCCTTGGGAGTGGCCGATGAACGCTTTAATGGCCACCACCGGCCACTGCTTGATGCCGTTAGCGCGGGCGATTTCATCGAATACGTGGGATTCGGTGGTGCGGTTTTTCGGCGTGCTGGTGCCGTGAGCGTGGAGGAAAGTACGCTCTTTCAGCGCGGTTTCTCCCAGTATGTCTTTAACCAGCGCGGCGGCTTTACCCAGGGTGATGTAGTTGCCGATGCCCGGCGCGGAGATAGAGCGCTTATAGCCGTCGGCATTGACAAACACATCGGGCACCGCGCCGAGAATATCGGCCCCTAGCTCTAGGGCAAGGCTGTCGTCCATCAGCAGCACAAACTGGCTCGCTTCTGCCATAGTGAACCCGCAGTTGCGGGCAAACGGACGGCAGGCGCGCTGGTAATCAGTGTCGGTCAGCAGCTCCAGGGCATCCAGCGCTTTTAGGCTGGCGTCATCGGCCAGCGCGCCCATGGCACGGAAGCCTTCGATAATTTCCGGGGTAATCGGCGCATCGGCGGTGCCTACCATCACCACCCGGCGACGGCCTGCGCGGATATCGTCAATGCCCAGGCGCAGGTTGTAGAGGAAGCTGGCGCAGGCGCCTAGCGCTGCGCCGGTGCCGCCTACGCTGCCGAGTACATAGGCATTGAGGAAGTCAGCGGGCATCTGTCCATAGCCCAGCGGCATCTGCTTGGAGGTGGCGCGCTGGCCGGTCACCAAGCTTTTCAATAAGCCGCCCCAGCCCTGGTCATCGAGCTGGCCAATCGAGTTGCCCGCGTACACAGCGATATGGTCGGGGTTGAGCTGCTGGCGCAGGGTTTCCCAAGAGAGGCCGCTGGCGCCCAAGCAGTCGCTGGCGCCAAACACCGCCATGGAGAGCCCGCGAGGATGGTGCACGCTGCGGTAAAGGCTGGCTGGGTCAAAGCCGCTCGGCAGTTGCGCGGCAGCCCGCACTTTAGGCTCTTGGGCGTCCGGTAGCAGCACGTCGAAGATGCCCGCAGGAATAGTCACCTCGACTTCACGGGTATCGATTTCGCGCACCTGCCACCCATCGGGCAACTGGTCGGGTAGCTGGCGGCGGCGCAGTGTCACGCGCAGCGGCTCTGCCAGCGCCAAATCGGCTCGTCGGTTTGCCGGCAGGCCAGGGGCGAGAAAGCGCGGGTCTTCATTGCGGCGAATCAGCGTGTGGTTAAGCACCTGATCGCGCAGCATCTGGGCAGGGGCGTCAATGGGCTGCCCTGCGCTGTCGTGCCATCCGTTGTCGGAGTGCTCGGCAAGGCGCATAAGCGCTGCCAAGCTTTCCACGGTTTGGCGCTGCTGGTCAGCAGGAAGAGCATCAAGCACGGTGCGGCGGAAGGCCTGATGGCCCGAGGTTCTGCCGGCGGGATTGATGCCGCCCATGCCGACAATCACCGGTAAGTGTGACAAGCCGGGTTCCTCGTGGTGCGGTGGTTTTTAATAACGGTTATTGTCAGACCGTGTCGAAAACCTTAACCGATCTGAGCTTAATAGTGAGCTTACAAAAAGGCTCGGGCGTGATCATAGCACCGGGCGTGCAACGGCGTCATGCCGAGTGCGCGGGAGACTGATAGAATCACGCTTTTTTTAACCCAGGGGATGGCATGCAGCACACCTCACGGCCAGTGATTTCCAATCAGCCAGGTCCGCATCACGATGTGGCGCGCCGAGTAGCGCGCGCGTTAGCGCATCCGCTGCGCAAACCCATTGCTGACCACACGCGCCGAGCGTTTGAGCAGGCCGATGCGTGGCGCCAGCAGCACTCTGCACCGTTGATTCTCGACGCAGGTTGCGGGGTAGGGCTATCGACCCGGCGGATAGCCATACAGTTCCCCCACCACAGCGTGATTGGCGTTGACCGCAGTGAGGACCGTCTGGGCCGGGAGCACGGTGAGCTGCCGGAAAACGCCCTGCTGGTGCGTGCCGATCTGGTCGATTTCTGGCGACTGGCCCTGGAAGCAGGCTGGACGCCCGAGCGCCACTACCTGCTGTATCCCAACCCTTATCCTAAATCAGCACACTTGAAAATGCGCTGGCATGGCCATCCGGTTTTCCCCACACTGTTAGCCCTGCGCGGGCGGCTCGAGCTGCGTTCGAACTGGCAGCTCTATGTGGAAGAGTTTGCCCAGGCCGTGGAGGTCGTCACCGGCCAAAAGGCAAGCGTTGCCCCGTTGCACCCTAATGGTGACTATCTCACCCCGTTTGAAGCCAAATATGACCAAAGTGGCCAAACACTTTGGCGTTTGTGCATCGACCTGGAGCGCCCATGACATTTGTTTATTTGATTCTCGCGATTGTGGCAGAGGTGATTGCCACCAGTGCGTTAAAAGCCTCTGTGGGTTTTACTCGGCCACTGCCGAGCCTGCTGGTCGTTGGAGGCTACGGGGTGGCGTTCTATTTATTAAGCTTGGTGTTGCGCACCCTGCCGGTGGGTATTACTTACGCCATCTGGGCGGGGTTGGGCATCGTTCTGGTGACTCTGGTCGGAATAATGGTGTTTGGCGAGAAGCCTGATCTGCCCGCCGTACTGGGGATCAGCCTGATTGTGGCCGGGGTGGTGACGCTACAGGTCTTTTCCAAAATGAATGTGCATTGAGGTAGTGGAACGTGACGTGTTTTCGCAACTTCTCCACGCGCTGGCTGCGCAACGGTATCGTCGCGGGGGTAACGACCGCTGCGCTGTGCGCCAGCTCGGTGCTCTGGGCCGACTTCACCCGGCTGAGTCAGTTAGAAGCAAAAGGGTTTTCGGTCAGCGCTGAAGCGCGCCTGTTAGATGCCGATAGCGGTAGTAACCCACTGCTGGGTAGCCTAAATCCAGAGCGGCAGCTCTCACCCGCCTCGGTCACGAAAGCTTACATGTCTGCGGCACTGCTAAACCGCTTTGGTCCTCAACATCGCTTCACCAGCCAACTCGTCAGTACCGGCCAAGTACAGGATGGCGTGCTGCGTGGCGATCTGGTGTTTGAAGGCGGCGGTGACCCAGGTTTGACGACGGAAGACCTGTGGCGGCTCGTCCAGCGCCTGCAGCTTGCCGGGGTAACGCACGTTGACGGGGCGCTGGTGGTCAGCCAGTGGCGCTTTGGCCCAGTGGAGTGCATCACCACCGACCGCTGCAACGCGCGTACCCGAGTCACCAACGCCTATAGTGCGCCGCTAACCTCGGCAGGCGTCAATTTTGGTACGTGGTGTGTCAATGTGGCGCCTGCGGCAACCCCCGGCGAGCCTGCGCGGGTAGGGCTATGTGATAGCCAGGCGCCGCTGGTGGCCATTGATAATCAGGTGGTAACGCGCCCGGCGAACAGTGGCACGGAGATTAGCGCCGAGCGCATCACCGATGAGCGTGGCGATGTGATGCGTTTGACGGGGCAAATTTCTACTAATGCAGCCGCGCGGGATGTTTACCGTGGTGCCGGAGATGCGGCTGAAAAAACCGCCCAGGTACTGTTAAGCATGCTCAATCAGGCGGGCGTTAGCGTGCGTGACCCGTGGCGGGTAAGCTCAAGCCAGCCTCCGAGCAGTGCTCAGCGTCTTTCCGCCGTGGATAGCCAGCCGCTTCAGGAGCTGATACTGCGCACCATGAACTACTCCAATAACTACATGGCCGATGTGCTGGCGCTGAACTTGGTGGAAACACCCCAAGCGCAGCTGCGTCAGGCAGGGCAGGCCATTGAAACCTATGTGCAGAGCTTGCCTGGGCACGGCCCGGTCACACTGCACAGCGGCAGCGGTTTAACCACCGGTAACCGCACCTCGGCGCATGGTGTCAACGTCATGCTGGAGGACATGTTCCGCCAAAGCGCGCTGTTCCCAAGCTTCGTGGCCTCTTTCCAGTCGCCCGCCAATGGCGTGATGCGCTTTATCCGTCGTGGCTCACCTACCTTTCAAAATAACGTCATGCTGAAAACCGGCACGCTCAACCAGCCGTTTGCCGTACGTGCCGCGGCGGGCTATTTCCGCACGGCCCAAGGGCGCTGGGGGGTGTTTAGTGTGTTAGTGAACGGTAGCGGCAGTACCCCCTATCTCAGCTGGCCCGAGGTGCTTGACCCACTGTCGTTAGATTTAGATGCAATGATTTTAGCTAATTAATTAAACGCTTAGGTGAGGCAACGGGCATGAAGCCACGTCACACGGGGTTAACCCATTTACTGCACTCCACGCGCTACTCCTGGAAAGGCCTGAAGGCGGCGTTTCGTAATGAGTCTGCCTTTCGTCAGGAGTTGGCGATTACCGCCGTGCTGCTGCCGTTTGCCTGGTGGATCGGCGAAGGCCCATTAAGCTGGCTGCTGCTGGTCGGCAGCTTGTTTTTAGTGTTGATCGTCGAGCTATTGAACAGCGCGATTGAGAACGTGGTCGACCGTATTGGCACCGAACACCACGAGCTATCTGGGCGTGCCAAGGACATTGGCTCAGCGGCAGTGATGCTGTCGCTGATGATGGCGGGCCTGACCTGGGGGCTGTTAGGCTGGGAAAAATGGATGGGCTAGTTGGCCCGCTGCTCCTTCAATAACCATAACAGGCGCTTGGCAGAGAGGTGTTTATGCAGACCAATGATGCGTTATTCCCCACGACAACGCTTCCCAAAGCGCTTGCACCTGCTGCCGAACAGGCACAGCAGCGTCTCAGCGAGGCCCTAAGCCAGGCGGATAATATCGCCTCAATGACCAAGCAGCCGCTGCCCTCCAGCAGTTGGGAGGCGCTCGCTCCTGCCCGCCGGGAAGCGCTGGCTCGAGTGGTCACTATCTCCACCTTCGCCCTTGATACGCTGGCGCGCTTTCCCCACTGGCTGGCCGAGCTGGACGCGGCAGGGGAGTTGGATAGCGCGCCCAGCAAAGAAGCGCTGACTCAGTGGTTGGATGATGCCCTGGAGAGCGCCGAGGACGAAGATGCCCTGCACCGGGCGCTGCGCCGTTTTCGTCGAGCGCGCATGCTGGGCATTGTTTGGCGCGATCTAAATCGCCTCGACGGTGCCACCATGTGGGATACCGCCCGATCGGTCTCTTGGCTGGCGGAAGTATGCACTGAAGCGGCACTTGGCTGGCTGGAGCGTTTTTATGCATCCCGCTGGGGGGCGCCTGCCGCTCGCAGTGATGGTGAGCCTCAGCGGCTGGTGGTACTGGGAATGGGTAAGTTGGGCGCGGGGGAGCTCAACCTCTCGTCGGATATTGATCTGATTTTTGCCTTCCCTGAAAAGGGTGAGACCGAAGGCGGCCGAAAACCGCTAGAGCATCAAGAGTACTTTACCAAGCTTGGCCAGCGCCTGATCGCCGCCCTGGATGCCATGACGGCGGATGGTTTTGTGTTCCGTGTAGATATGCGCTTGCGCCCGCTGGGCGATGGCGGCCCGCTGGTAGGCAGCTTTTCGATGCTCTCCAGCTACTATCAAGACCAAGGCCGTGAGTGGGAGCGCTACGCCATGCTGAAGGCGCGGCCTGTGGCGGGGGATATCGACGCGGGCCAAGAGCTGCTGGCAAGCCTACGGCCGTTTGTGTATCGCCGCTATCTGGATTTTGGGGCCATTGAGTCGCTGCGCGAGCTGAAGGCGATGATCAATCGCGAAGTGAAACGCAAAGGCATGCAGAGCAACATCAAGCTGGGGCCGGGGGGCATCCGCGAGGTGGAGTTCGTGGTGCAGGCGTTTCAGCTGATTCGCGGCGGGCGTGATACTGAACTGCAGGTCACCTCGCTGCAAACAGCGCTCAAGCGCTTGCCCGAGCTTGGGCTGCTGCCTCAAGCCGTGGTGGACGAGCTACTGCCGGATTACGCCTTCCTGCGCGATGTGGAGCACGCCCTTCAAGCGCTGGAAGATCGCCAAACCCAAATGCTGCCCACCGATGATGAGGACCGCGAGCGCGTCGCTTTCGCCATGGGGCACGAGGATTGGCCCGGGCTTATCGCCCAGCTAGATGAGGTCCGCGAGCGGGTGCGCCAGCACTTCGACGCGGTGATCGCCGACCCTGAAGAAGAGGCCGATGAAGAGCAAAGCGACGCCAGCCTCTCCCAGTGGCGGCTATTGTGGCGCGGTGAACTTGAAGAGGATGAGGCTCAGGCCCTTCTCAGCGAAGCGGGCTTTAACGAATCGGAAAAAGCACTCCAACGATTAAAAAGCCTTTATCACTCGCGCGCCGTGCAGAGCATGCAGCGTATTGGTTTTGAGCGCTTGGATGCACTGATGCCGCTGCTACTGGCTGCCGTGGCGCAGAGCGATATGCCGGACACGGCCCTGGCTCGGGTGCAGCCGTTGATCGAGGCGGTGCTACGACGCACCGCCTATCTGGCGCTGCTGCGCGAAAATCCGCATACCCTTGAGCATTTGATGCGGCTATGTTCGGCGAGCCCTTGGATTGCTGAACAGTTGGCACGCTACCCCATCCTGCTGGATGAGTTGTTAACCCCCGATACGCTCTACACGCCCGCCGATAAATCGCGGCTTGCCGACGAATTGCGTCAAACGCTCAACCGTTTACCCGAGGATGATGAAGAAGCGCAGCTAGAAGCACTGCGGGTGTTCAAGCATGCGCAGATGCTGCATGTGGCCGCCTCGGATGTGGCGGGTACGCGTCATCTGATGAAAGTAAGCGATTACTTAACCTATATCGCAGAAGTTATTTTAGACGCGGTGCTGGCGATGGCGTGGAAGCATGTCACCCGCAAGCACGGTGCGCCTGCGGGGTGTAACAACCTCGAACCTGCCTTTTTGATTATTGGTTACGGCAAGCTGGGCGGCATTGAGCTGGGCTACGGCTCTGACCTGGATCTGGTGTTCCTGCACGATAGCGACGGTAAAGGCAGTACCGACGGCCCTCGGCCTTTGGATACGCCGGTGTTTTTCACTCGCCTGGGCCAGCGCATCATTCATCTGCTGACTGCGGTAACCCCGGCGGGCAGTCTTTATGAAGTGGACATGCGCCTTCGTCCATCAGGGAATGCGGGGCTGCTCGTCACGTCGCTGGACGCGTTTGCCGAGTATCAGCATCAAAATGCCTGGACCTGGGAGCATCAGGCGCTGGTGCGGGCCAGAGTGGTGGCGGGCAGCGAGGCGCTGGCCGATAAGTTTGACGAGCTGCGTGGTTCGATTTTACGCCGCGAGCGCGACCCGCAGGCGCTGCGTGATGATGTGGTGAGCATGCGCCATAAAATGCGTGATCACTTGGGCACGAAAGGCGAGGGCGCCAAATCTGAGCGGGGCGATGGCGAAAATGCCAGCAAAGATGCCACGTTTAGCTTGAAGCACGATGCAGGCGGCATGGTAGATATCGAGTTTCTCTGCCAGTACGCCGTGCTCGCGCTCTCCCATCAAACGCCCGCGCTGATCACCTATAGCGATAATATTCGCATTTTGGAAACTCTGGCCGAGAGCGGGCACATCACTCAAGTGGAGGCTGAGCAGCTACGCGAGGCTTACCTGGCCTACCGCAGCCGCACGCACCGCGCGGCGTTGACCGGTGAAAAGGCGTTAGGGCAGGTTAAAGAGTTTGCGGAGCACCGTCAGATAGTGACCGCACTGTGGCAGCGTTTTCTGGAACCTTGATTGGCGGGCAGGGCGTTTTTCAGTAGCATCAGTAAAAAGCTAGCCTGATAACGACTGGCCTAAAAAACGGCTGCTCCCATATCAATCGTTTTAATCACAGCAGTTCCCATAACAGCAGTTCCAATAAAAACAAGGACGACACAATGCGCACTCCTTTTCCTGTGCGGCCTCGCAGCGAGGTGGCTGGTCAATGATCGGTCAAATTTTAGCCACGCTGCTGCCGGTGTTTTTGATTGCCGGTAGCGGTGCCGCCTACGGACGATTCCGCACTCCCGATATTCGCAGTTTAAACACCCTCAATATGGAGCTGTTTGTTCCACTGCTGGTGTTTGCCGTGCTAGCCGACCGCCAAGCGCCCCTGGCGGAGTACGCCTGGCTCGCCAGCGCTGCCGCGCTGGTGGTGCTGGGGTCAGGGTTAGTGCTGTGGCCGGTGGTGAAGTGGCTTGGGTTGGACAGTAAGGTCTTTCTGCCGCCAATGATGTTCAATAATTCCGGCAATATGGGGGTGCCGCTGCTAGTGCTGGCTTTCGGGCCGGAAGCGCTGCCAGCGGCGGTGGTGGTGTTTATCGTGGAGATGCTGCTGCACTTTTCGGTGGGACTTTACATGCTAGACCCGCGTACTTCGCTGTGGCGGATGCTACGTATGCCGATTGTGGCTGCAAGCGTTGCGGGGCTATTGGTTAATGTGGGGGGGGTAGCGTTACCCGGCTGGCTGCTGGAAGCCATGCATATGCTGGGTGGTGTGTGCATTCCGCTAATGCTATTTGCGCTGGGCGTGCGCCTGCTGGAAATTGACTTTAGCGACTGGCGAACAGGGCTGCTGGGGGCGGTGCTTTGCCCGCTCTCTGGGCTGGTGATTGCGCTGCCGCTCATGTGGCTGCTGCCGCTGAATCCGTTGCAAACAGCCACCTTGTTAGTATTTGCCGCGTTGCCGCCAGCGGTATTGAATTACTTGGTCGCAGAGCAGTACAAGCTCGCCCCTCATAAGGTGGCGTCGTTGGTGTTGATCGGTAACTTGGGAAGTTTGATCGTCATGCCGCTAACGCTGGCGGCGGCCTTCGCCTGGATCCAGCCGCCGCCCTAACGGCGAGGCTCGTCTTTTACTTCGTAGCTACCTTCCAGAGCATCGTGCTGCCTAGATGGCTGATCGCCAGCGTAGCCGCCGCCAATGTCTTGAGCGTGATCGGCACGCATCTGCTCCATACGCTTTTTCATCTTATGGCGCACAAACGGCATCATCGCCCAGCCAATCAGCAGGAAAAATAGCCCCAGCACAACGCCAACAATCATCAGTGCGCCAAACGCTAGCCACGTCAACAGCAGTTTCAAGCTGCCCATTAGCCCATTTGGCTGCGTTTGTGCAGCACGGGCGCGCCACTGGTTAGCAGCTTGCCAAGCGGCATTGCGTTGGTCGCGATTCATCTGTGGCATGAAAGCCTCCATCGTTCGTTTGCCACTATTGGAACATAGCGGAGCGAGCAAGTTCACTGCTTCTTTTTGAGAGTTGAAACTAATATATCAGTTGGTGCTAATTTTTCTGTATTAAGCGCTTAACATGCGATTGCTAGCCTCGGATGTTAGGATTTAATTGAGCGCACTAAAATGAAGAGCCGTGTTTTTATAAATCCACGCATTTATTAACCAGTATTTTCATTAACCAGGGTGGTGCTATGACAAATCATGGAGGGAAGTCGGTGTTTATCGCATCGGCAGTGATTATTTTCGGCTTAGTGATTGTGGGGGCCGCGTTTCCTGTCGCGTTTGGTAATGCTGCTGAGGCCGCCCTCACATCGATTACCGAGCTATTTGGCTGGTTCTATCTCTTCTCTGTATTTGGCTTTGTGGTGTTCCTGATTGGCCTGGCGCTCAGTAAATACGGCAAAGTACGTCTGGGACCCCAGGACAGTACGCCCAGCTACAGCTTTTTCTCATGGATCAGCATGCTATTGGCCGCAGGCTTTGGGGTAGGGCTGGTGTTTTACGGCATGGCAGAGCCCATGACGCACTACATTAACCCGCCTTACGGCGATGTCCCGGCAGAGAGCGAAGCGGCTGCACGCTACGCCATCCAGTACAGCTATTTTAATTGGGGAATTCACCAGTGGGCGGCATTCTCCGTGGTGGGTTTGATTATTGCTTACTTTCAGTTCCGTAAGGGGCAGGCGGGTTTGGTGTCTTCAGTGCTCTCGTCGGTCACGGCCAAGCACCCCCATGTGCGCCCCTACGCTTCCTGGTTAGATGTTTTTGCGGTGGTGGCTACCGTGATGGGGGTGGCGACATCACTAGGGCTTGGCGTATTACAAATGAATGGCGGTCTTAACGCGGTATTTGGCTTGCCGGAGAATGGGTTTTGGCAATTTGTCATTCTATTTGTGATGTTCTGCGCCTACATGGCATCTACTTGGTCTGGTTTGGATAAAGGCATTAAGCGCCTGTCTAACTTAAATATGGCGCTGTGTATCGGTTTGATGCTCTACGTGCTGTTCACCGGCCCGACCATTGCTATTTTGGAAACGATTACGCTAGGCATTGGCGACTATCTGCAGAATTTTATTGGCATGAGCCTGCGCATTTCACCCTATAGCGACAACCAGTGGGCTAGTAGCTGGACCATCTTCTACTGGGCTTGGGTGATTGCCTGGTCGCCCTTTGTGGGCACCTTTGTGGCACGTGTGTCTCGCGGGCGCACTATTAAAGAGTACGTATTTGGGGTGCTCTTTGTGCCGCCGCTTTTGGCGTGCTTGTGGATCGGCGTATTTGGTGGTGCAGCGCTTAACCTGGAGCTGAACGGCACCGATGTAGGCCTGGCTGCGGCCACCGAAGCAAACATCACCGTCGCCCTGTTTGAGATGTTTGATTTGATGCCGTTCTCGGGCGTGCTCTCCGTGTTGGCCATGCTGCTAATCTTCATTTTCCTGGTGACCTCAGCAGACTCCGCTTCGTATATTGTGGCGCAGATGACGGATAATGGTTCTATCAATCCACCACTCTATAAACGCGTGGTATGGGGCGTGCTGATCGCGGCGATTTGCCTTACGCTTATCGTGGCGGGTGGCCTTTCCGGCCTGCAGTCAGCGGCCGTGCTGTCAGCGCTGCCGTTTACCTTTATTCTGTATATGATGGTGATTGTGCTGGTACGCGAGCTGCGTGCGGATCGTAAAGCGATGCTGACCCAGCTCTACCGTCGCCACGGTGAGACCCCCGTGGGTGCTGATGCCTTTGAGGCGGAGCAGTTAGGGGAAGAGGAGCGTCTGCGCCGTGCGCCCAACGTGGTCAATCGGCGTATTAATAGCTAAACAACGGCTTCGATAGAGGAAGCACCTATGGAAACTGCGTGCTAATGGCTCGACAGGGACGTCACGGGGCAACGCGAAGGCAGCCAAAAGGGGCTGCCTTCGACCGTTGGTTAGATCGGGTGGTCACCGTTGCGGTAGTCACTGCGATGGTGGTCGGCTTGTCAGCGGTCATTGCCCACTGGTTGCTGTGACGCTGTGACGTAGAGCCGATGGATGCCTACAACGCCCGATTACGCCGGGCGTTCGTGTATCTCGATGCGGTTCCTGCCGCGTCGTTTGGCATGGTAGAGCTGTTGATCTGCTTTGTTGAGCAGGTCATCAGGGCTAAGCGGCTGCTCAGGTGTTGTGGTGGCAATGCCCATGCTAGCCGTTAGGTGCGAATGAGTGCTGGAGTAGGCATGTGGAATAGCCAGTGACAGAATGGCTTGGCGCAGGCAGTTGGCAATATTCATCGCCTCATTGGCATCTTTGCCAGGCAGTACACAGATAAAGCGGTGCGTAATAAAAGGTGAATAAGTGCTCAATGGCGAGCTCCAGCTCCTTGGCAAGATACTCCCCTGTGGCCCTCCCCGTCACAATCACATCAAGTAAGCCTGCGGATAAACGTGCCATGTTTTCCCGCTCAGTGGGCGCTCGCAACACGTTAATGCCTTTGCTCGCAACGTAATCTCCCACGGCATCCTCGCGGAAACCACCGACTTTCCATTCGTGTAACTCGCTAAGCTGCGTCAGCTCAAGCTGCCGTTCGGCGAGGCCAAAAGCAGACCATTCGTTAATTACAAGTGGCCCTACCCAGTGAAACTGCCGTTCTCTTTCAGCCGTACGGGTAGTGGAGTAGACGCAGTGATAGTCACGTAGCCTTGCTTCGGTGTAGGAACGTGCCCAGGGAAGTATCCGGAAGTTAGGTTTTGTACGCAAAGCCTTATCTGCTAATTTTACCTAGCAAAGTTAGAGTAACTTTGTATTTCTGTCACCTCTATTCTGTTAACGCTGTCTATAGCCGTGCGATGCGGCTAACTGATAGTCTTAGAACTCTTTTTAAGCGAGTGCTGATATGCCATCTGCAACTGCTACGCCTGCCTCGTCCCCCTACGCTACGCGGCGCGAAATTTTCGGCTGGGCAATGTTTGATTTTGCCAATCAAGCCTACACGCTCCTCATTATTACCGTGGTATTTGGTGAGCTATTTACCACGGTGATTGTCGGTGAGCGGAACGATGGCTACCGCTTAGCGAACTTTTTATGGAGCTTAGCTTTAGCGATCAGCTATTTAATGGTCGTGGTCAGTGCGCCATTATGTGGTGCCATTATGGATTACCGTGCTGAAAAGAAGAGATTTCTTCTGTTCAGCTACATGGTGACCGTGGCGACCACGGCCATGCTCTATTTTGTTGAACCTGGTTATGTAGTGCTAGGCCTCGTGTTGATCGTATTTTCCAACTACGCCTACTCCATGGGGGAGTCGTTTATTGCCGCTTTTCTGCCAGAGTTAGGGCCGCCGGATGCGCTGGGTAAAATTTCCGGCTTTGGTTGGGCATTGGGCTATATTGGCGGCCTATTGGCCGCAGGGTTTACGCTGATTGTGCTAGGAGAGGCAACGGCTGACAATTTTGAGCGTATTCGCTGGGTAGGGCCTTTTGCAGCAGGGTTCTTTTTAGTGGCGGCGATTCCCACTTTTTTATGGCTGAAAGAGCGCGGTGTACCTAAACCCCATGGCGTTTCTTATCGGCAAATTGCCCAGCAGCGGATTTTGGGTACTTTTCATGAGCTGCGCTACTTCAAAGACTTAAGCGTTTTCTTAGTGTCACTTCTATTTTCGATGGCAGGCGTTTACATCATTATCGCCTTTGCTTTTATCTACGGGGCCCAGGTGATTGGCTGGGATGAGAGCGTGCGCAATATCATGTTTATTATTGTGCAGGTCACCGCTGCTGCGGGAGCCATCGGATTTGGGTTTTTACAAGATAAACTGGGCGCTAAACACACTTATCAAATGACACTTGCTCTCTGGGTTGCGGCTATTGTCGCGATCTGGGCAACGCCGGCGTTAACCGAGTGGCTCAATCAGCAGTTTGGGTGGCAGTGGCAGGCACAGCACTTGTTTTTAGTGGTCGGCTGCTTAGCCGGGTTGAGTTTAGGCTCTAGCCAGTCGGCCAGCCGCGCGCTGGTGGGTGTCTTTTCACCGCTGGAAAAATCAGCGGAGTTTTTTGGCTTCTGGGGCTTGGCAAACAAACTGGCGGGGGTGCTGGGCATCGTCATGTTAGGGGTGTTGCAAACGCTGATTGGCCTTCAAGCGTCTATTCTTTTATGTGTTGGGCTATTTATTGCAGCGATGCTAATTTGCGTAGGCGTCAATGAGCGCCGTGGCCGTGAGGCGGCAGTGGCCTGGAAAAGTTCTTGATGCCGTGAGGTGAATAATGGCAAGACACAGGCCACAGCAGGGCGGCATTGTGATGATGCTGCTATTTTGGGTGCTGTTAATGGCGGTAGGAACGTGGTGGATTCAGGGCGGTCTTGAGGACATGCTGCACCCTAACGTGAACATCATGAATACCTCCCCAGACAATGGCCCGGTAACACTAAAGCGTAACCGAGCAGGCCATTTTGAAGCACCGGGTCAGATCAACGGTGAGCCTGTGACGTTTTTGTTGGATACAGGCGCCACTTATGTAGCGGTGCCTAGTGAGCTAGCTAAAAGGCTAAGCTTAGCGCCAGGGCGTCGTGCTTGGTTTAACACCGCCAATGGCCGTGTCGAGGGTAATCTGACTCAGCTAGATGAAGTAGTGCTGGGCGGTATTCAGATGAACAACGTGCAGGGCTCTATCAGCCCCGGCATGGAGCGCGATACGGTGCTGCTTGGGATGAGCTTTTTAAACCAGCTAGCGATTGAGATTCGCGGCGGGGAGATGGTGCTGCGCTTGCCAGAGCCTTAGGGCGACTTGTGCGCACTGCAGTCATGTGCTTAGCTGAAGACTCATGGATGCCAACACGCTAAGGAGTTGCTATGGGTATTGAAGTCGGTGGTTTGCTCGGTCTTATTTGGCTCATCATTGTGGTATGGGCCATCGTTAAAGTGGCAAAAAGCTCGGCTAGCGGGCTTGCCAAATTGCTATGGATTATCGCGCTACTGGTGTTTCCCCTGGTGGGGTTGATTGCTTGGTTCCTGTTCGGCCCCAAGGGATAGCCATCTTAACCATGAAGGCGTATTAAAAAGGCAGGCCTCGACAGGCCTGCCTTTTTCTTTATCTGCGCATCGTTAATCGAGCGAATCGTTGCTTTCGCTGGGCGGCGCTTTATAGTGCCCGGGAATTTTTAACTTCTCTCCGTTGGGCAGGTCGCGCACTTGCGTTGGTACATAGACACGCTTAATGACACTTTTGGCTTTGCCATCTCCCATGGCGATCTCCTCCTGTCCGATTGTCGACAGTTCGCCACCTCACATTAGCGCTTGGTGGTGGAAGAATCAAGTTGCTCAAGACGCCCTCTAACTAGGATGCATACGCAACGCTAATCAAGGGGCAGGCGTTTGCAAGGTTTTAAGGTATCCTGGAAGCTATCCACAACCTGCTTTTGCACAGGGTGAGCGGGTGATAATACAAACTGCCTAAGCGGAGTGAAGAAAAAGGATGGTAGATCATTTGGAACAGCAGTTTCAAGCACTTGGGGCGCAGGAATCGGTAACTCCCGACTACCCTGACCAGGATCATGTGCTGATTATTGAAGATGATCAGCGCTTGGCCGAGCTCACCCGCGATTATCTGGAAGCAAACGGCTTTCAAGTGACGCTAGAAGCGGATGGTGCCAAAGGCGTAGATCGTATTTTAACGCTGCAGCCGGACCTGGTGATTTTGGATCTGATGCTACCCGGTGAAGATGGTTTGGCCATTTGCCGCCGCGTGCGGCCCAACTTTGCTGGCCCCATTATGATGCTGACTGCCCACACCGATGACCTTGATCAAGTGCTCGGGCTAGAAATGGGCGCGGATGACTATGTGCCCAAACCGGTGCAGCCCCGCGTGCTGCTAGCCCGTATGCGTGCGCTTCTGCGTCGCGCGGATGCGCCAGCCCCCGATGGTGAAATGCGCCTTAAGTTTGAGAACCTGGAGATTGATAACGCCACGCGGGAAGCCTGGCTCTCCGGTGAGCGTATCGACCTGACCAGCGCAGAATTCGACCTGCTGTGGCTGCTAGCGCGTAATGCTGGCCGTGTGCTGACCCGCGAAGAGATTTTCAGCGACTTGCGAGGCATTAAATACGACGGCCAAGACCGCTCTATTGATGTGCGCGTATCGCGTATTCGCCCAAAAATTGGCGACGACCCTAACCAGCCGCACCGCATTAAAACCGTGCGCAGTAAAGGCTATCTGTTTGTTAAAGACAGTTAAACAAGAGAGGTCGCCTAATGCGGCGAGTGCTTAGCCACGGCTCGTTTTTACGCTTCTACCTACTGCTGGGCCTAGCGCTGTGCGTGGTGTTTTTTATTGCGCTAGGGGGGCGTTCTTTTATAGAGCAGGTGCGCCGGGAAGATTATCGCGAACAGCTCGCCGCGCTGCCTATGTCATTAATGACACAGCAGCTTGCCAGCGTGCCCATAGATGAGCGTGAAACGCTGTTAGGCGATTTTTCCGAGCAGCTAGGCATGCAGCTGGTGCTGCGCGACATGAACGACGCCCAGTTAGGCTATTTCGAGCGGTCGCGAATTGAGCGGGGCGCGGTGTTAGTGGCAGAAGAGCCTTGGCAACTGCGCCAGCGGCTGCCCACGGCTAACACCAGCGGGGAGCTATGGGTGCTGGAAGCCACGTTTGATGCTTGGAGCGAGCGCCAGTGGCAGGGCAGCATGGTGTTGTTGGGGGAATGGCTGGCCGCCATGCCAGAGGAAGAGCGGCTAGCGGCGCTGGCCGAGCTACGCCCCGGCAGTTGGCCGTTGAGCCTGCTCAACGCACTTCCCGATGACTTGACCACCGAACAGCAGTTTCAGCTAACGCTCGGGGGTGTGATAACCCGGCTAGTGACAGACAAGCTATCGATTACGCTACTTTATCAATTGCCTAACGCCTCGGGAGGGGCCGACCAGTGGCTTCAGGCTGGGCCTATTTCCCGAGGCGATACGTTGCCGCTCAATTTGCACTTGCCGCTGCTCGTGGCGCTGATGGTCGTGCTAAGCCTGATCATTTATCTGATTATGCGCAGCATCGAGTCGCGCATGGCGCGGCTCGAGCTGGCGGCAACCCGTATTGCCAGTGGCCGGTTGGAAACCCGCGTCAAAGTGGAAAGCGGCGACTTTCTGGGGCGCTTGGGGATGGCCTTTAATGGCATGGCGAACCAAGTGCAGAGCCTACTGCGGGGTCAGCAAGAGATGATTCGCGCTGTCTCCCACGAGCTACGCACTCCGGTGGCACGCATCCGCTTTGCGGTGCAGATGGTCGAGGACATGACCGATCAACCCGCCATTCAGCGTCAGCTCCAGGGTATTGATGCAGATATTGCTGAATTGGATGAGTTAGTGGACGAAATTTTGACCTATGCGCGCCTAGGTGGCGAAACGGTCAATGGCGCAGAGCTGGAAATGGCGTTGGTGGAGTGCCGGTCTATGGCGGAGCGGGTGATTGATACGCTAGCACCGCTGCACAGCGGGCAGACCTTAACCCTGGCGCCGGGGCCTGATATTGAGCTGTTGGCAGAGCCGCGCTACCTGCAGCGGGCACTACAAAACCTAGTGGGCAATGCTTGCCGCTACGGCAAATCTCAAGTGGTGATTCGCCTGTGGGATGAGCCGTGCTTAGTGCGTATAGATGTAGAAGATGACGGCCCAGGCATTCCCTTCGATGCCCGAGCCGATATCTTCAAACCCTTTGCGCGCCTGGACGATAGCCGCGCCCGCAGTTCTGGTGGCTACGGCCTTGGTCTCTCGATTGTGCAAAAAATCATGGCAGGCCACGGTGGTAGCGTCACCGTAGATAGCAGCCCTGCGCTGGGCGGCGCACGCTTTACGCTGCTGATTCCTCGTCGCGATTCGCCGGTTTAATTCCTGACAGCACCGCAAAGGAGGTCTCCTTGGCGGTACGCAAAAAGTCCTGCATCCACGGCGCTTCCGCCGACTCCTCACGAATAGCGGCATAGAGCGTGCTCCAGATGCCGTGCTCGCCTAGCTTCACCGCGCTGACGTAGTCGCGCTCTAAATACTCCGTGAGCGCCCAGTTGGGCAGCGCACATACGCCGCGGCCACTGGCCACCAGCTGCATCATCATAATCGTCAGCTCTGCGGTGCGAATCTCTTTAGGGCGCACGTTGGCTGGGGCCAAAAATTGGGTGAAGACATCCAGGCGCGACTGCTCCACTGGGTAGGTGATCAGTGTCTCCTCGGCCAGCGCGCTAGGCTCAATATAGGGTTGGCCCGCAAAGCTGTGTTGCCGGGCAACCGCTAGCAGCCCCTCATAGCGAAACAGCGGCACGTAGTGAACGCCTTCCAGCGGCTGAGGGTCGGCGGTAATGACTAAATCCAGCTGCTCACGGGCCAAGGCAGGCAGCGGGTCGAAATGGTGCCCGCTGGGAATATCGATCTCCACTTCCGGCCAGTGGTCGCGGAAGTAATCCACCGTGGGCATGAGCCACTGAAAGCAGCTATGGCACTCGATGGCCATGTGGAGCCGCCCCTGCTCGGTGCCCGCTAATCGGGCCAGGTCCCGCTCCGCTTTGCGAACTTCCGGCAAAATCTCATCGGCCAGCGCCAGTAGCCGAAGCCCTGCCCGCGTGAATTCTACCGGACGGGTCTTGCGCACAAACAGCGCGCTATCCACGCGACTTTCTAGATCTTTCAATTGGTGTGAGAGGGCCGACTGCGTTAAGTGCACCCGCTCAGCGGCTTCTACCAGCGAGCCAGTTTCGCGTAGGGCCAGCAGCGTGCGCAAATGGCGTAATTCAATCATTGTGAGTGTTTTTCATGTTTGATATTAAAATCTTTAGTTTGATTCACGTTTATGCGGCACTCAAACTGTGTGAAATCATTCACGTTGGAAGGAATCATCATGACAGTTTCTCATATTCTCGGCTATCCCCGCATTGGCGCTCAGCGCGAACTGAAAAAAGTCACTGAAGCTTACTGGAAGGGCGACGTTAGCCGTGACGAACTAGAAGCCGCTGGCCAAGCGCTACGGCTTGCCCACTGGCAAACCCAGCAAGCCGCGGGCTTGGATATGGTCAGCGTGGGTGATTTCGCATTTTATGACCAAGTGCTAAACGTTTCCGTAATGCTGGGCGCGGTGCCTAGCCGCTTTCAAGCCCAAGACGAGGTAAACGCAGGCCACGTCGACCTGGACACCGCCTTTCGCATGGCCCGTGGCCGCGCGCCAAGCGGTACCCCGGCGGCCGCCTGCGAGATGACTAAATATTTTGATACCAATTACCACTACCTAGTGCCTGAGCTTCATCCAGGGCAGACATTTACCTTAGCCTCTACGCGGCTGTTTGACGAGGTAGATGAAGCTCTAAAAGCGGGCTTTACGCCTAAAGTAACGCTGACCGGGCCGCTGACATGGCTATGGCTAGGCAAAACCAAGGGCAGTGAGTTTGACCGTCTTGAGCTTCTTGATAGCGTACTGGATGTTTACAGCGAGACGCTTTCCCGCCTAGCGACTCAGGGTATTGAGTGGGTGCAGCTAGACGAGCCTGCGCTGGTACAGGATTTGCCACTGGCCTGGCAGCAGGCCTACGAGCGTGCTTACCATCGCCTGCAGTCGGCCCCGCTGAAGCTGCTGGTGGCCACTTACTTCGGCGCGCTGGGCGATAATCTTTCGCTCACCACGCGGCTACCGGTAGAGGGCCTACATATTGATGCCGTGCGTGCTCCTGAGCAGGTGGAGAGCGTGATTGACCGGTTAAGCCCGCATCAGGTGCTCTCGGTAGGTTTAGTGGATGGTCGGAATATCTGGCGGGCCGATTTGGCAGCACTGCGTGAGCGCCTGCTGCCGCTGAAAGTGCGGTTGGGCCAGCGGCTGTGGCTCGCGCCTAGCTGCTCGCTGCTTCACGTGCCGGTCGACCTGCGTCAAGAGACCGAGCTGGACGCTGAGCTGGTGAACTGGCTGGCGTTTGCTCGTCAGAAGCTGGATGAAGTGGTCACGCTGGCGCGACTGATTGATAACCGTGCTACGCCGGAAGACGAGCAGCGTTTGAGCGAGGCAACCCGCGCCTTGGATGCGCGCCGGGAATCGACGCGTATCCACCAACCCGTTGTGAGCGAGCGTTTGGCCGCCGTCACGCCACAAGACAGCCAGCGTCAATCGCCCTATGCCCAGCGTGTGCAGGCCCAGCGCAGGCTGCTGGCACTGCCGCTGTTCCCCACCACCACGATTGGCTCGTTCCCACAGACGGATGCCATTCGTGCCGCACGTCGTGCTTTCAAGGCCGGTGAGCTAAGCCAAGCGAACTACGAAGCGCGGATGCGCGAAGAGATCGCCTACGCGGTGGAACGCCAGGAAGCGCTTGGCTTGGACGTACTGGTGCACGGCGAAGCCGAACGGAACGATATGGTGGAGTACTTTGGCGAGCAGCTCGGCGGTTTTGCGTTTACCCGCTTTGGCTGGGTGCAGAGCTACGGCTCCCGCTGTGTGAAACCGCCGATTATCTTTGGTGACGTGACCCGCCCCACGGCGATGACCGTACGCTGGAGCGAGTACGCCCAATCGCTGACCGAAAAGCCGATGAAAGGCATGCTCACCGGGCCGGTGACGATCTTACAGTGGTCGTTTGTGCGTGACGACCAGCCCCGCGCCACCACCTGCCGCCAGATCGCCCTGGCGCTGCGCGACGAAGTGTGTGACCTGGAAAAAGCGGGTATCCATGTGATTCAAATTGACGAGCCAGCGCTGCGGGAAGGGCTGCCGTTGCGCCAGAGCGAGTGGCAGCGCTATTTGGATTGGGCTGTTGAGAGCTTCCAGCTAAGCGCGGCAGGCGTGGCCGACAGCACTCAGATTCATACCCATATGTGCTATTCAGAGTTCAACGACATCATTGGCGCCATTGCCGCGCTGGATGCCGATGTGATCACCATCGAGACGTCGCGCTCAGATATGCAGCTGCTGGATGCGTTTCAGGACTTTGCCTACCCCAATGAAATTGGGCCGGGCGTCTACGATATCCACACGCCAAATATTCCCGAGGTGGAGTGGATGGTGGCACTGATGGAGAAAGCGCTGGAGAAAATCCCGGCCGAACGTCTATGGGTCAACCCGGATTGCGGATTGAAAACCCGTGGATGGGCCGAGGTAGAGCCTGCCCTGGCCAATATGGTGGAGGCCGCTGAGCAGCTGCGTCAGCGCTACGCTTAAGCCAGGTGGGTTGCTCGGCTGCTATTAACCCCGCTACTAAGTGCAGCGGGGTTTTTGCATTAGCTCTTAGAGGCGTAGGCGTACAGCAGGGTTTCCTGAGCGCTGATCGCGTCGCCGCTGCCGGGGTCCTGTAGCTGGTAGCTACCGTCGCTCTGTAACAGCCAACTTTGGCAGTTGTCTACGAGGTAGGTCTCCAGGTCTTTGCGAACGCGGGTGGCGAGTTTCTTATCCAGCAGCGGGAAGCAGGTCTCTACCCTGTGGAACATATTGCGCGACATAAAATCCGCGCTGGAGCACCAGGTTTCTGGCTTGCCGTCGTTATGGAAGTGGAACACCCGGGTGTGCTCAAGGAAGCGGCCAATGATCGAGCGTACGCGAATATTGTCGGATACGCCGGGGATGCCCGGCTTCAGGCAGCACATGCCGCGAATGATCAGATCGCACTCCACGCCCGCTTGAGAGGCGCGATATAGCGCTTTGATCAGCTTGGGTTCGGTCAGCGAGTTGCACTTGATGATGATATGGCCGCGTTTTCCTTTACGTGCCACCTGGGCTTCCCGATCAATCATCTCGACTAAGCGCTCGTGCAGCGTAAAAGGCGCATGTAGCAGCGTATCAATCTTGCGTGCCCTGCCCATGCCCGAGAGCTGCTGAAAGACTTTATGCACATCCGCGCATAGGGCTGTGTTGGCGGTCAGCAGGCTGTAATCGGTGTAGAGCTTGGCAGTTTTGGAGTGATAGTTGCCGGTGCCCAGGTGCGCGTAGTGGCGCAGCTCACCTTTTTCTCGGCGCACGATATGCAGCATCTTGGCGTGGGTCTTGTAAGCCATAATGCCGTAAATCACGATCGCGCCTGCTTCTTGCAAACGTGACGCTAGCTGCAGGTTATCCGCCTCGTCGAAGCGCGCCCGCAGCTCAATCACCACCGTCACCTCTTTACCCTGACTAGCAGCGTCGACCAGCGCGCTGACGATGGGGGAGTCTGAGCCGGTGCGGTAAAGCGTTTGCTTGATGGCCAGCACATCCGGGTCCCGGGCGGCTTCCCGCAGCAAATCCTCAATGGGAGAGAAGGACTGGAAGGGGTGGTGCAGCAATATATCGCTTTTAGCAATGGCACTAAACAGACTGCCGCCTTTCAGCGCTTTGGGCACGCTGGGGGCAAACGGGCGGTAGAGCAGCTCGGGCCGGTCCACATCGCCCAATACCGCCATCATGCGGGTCAGGTTGACAGGCCCCCTTACGCGGTACAGGTCACCGCTTTCCAGGTCGAACTGGCGGAGCAGGAAGCTGGTTAAATCGTCGGGGCAATTATCGGCAACCTCTAAGCGCACGCCGCTGCCGTAGCGCCGGGCCAGCAGCTCCCCACGCAGGGCCGAGGCAAGATCGGATACCTCTTCAGGATCAACGGTCATGTCCGCGTTGCGGGTCAGGCGGAACTGGTAGCAGCCCTGCACGCGCATGCCAGGAAAGAGCTCTTCGGCATGGGCGTGAATCATTGACGATAAGAATACGTACTCAGAGAAGCCTTCGGCGCAAAGCTCCTTGGGCAGCGCCATTAGGCGCGGCAGCGAGCGTGGGGCGGGCAGAATCGCCATGCCGCCCGCTCGGCCAAAGGCATCTTTGCCTTCAAGTTCGACAATAAAGTTGAGGCTCTTATTCACCAGCCGTGGGAACGGGTGTGATGGGTCCAGGCCAATGGGGCTAATCACCGGCATGATTTCGTTATCGAAAAAGTCTCGCACCCAAGCTTTTTGAGCGTCGGTCCACTGGTCGCGGCGGCGGAAACGCAGCCCTTGGGCTTCTAGTGCAGGCAGTAGCGTGTCGTTGAGAATCTCGTACTGACGGGCAATCTGTTGGTGAGCAATCTCGGAAATCTCAGCCAGCACGGCTTTGGGCAGGCGGCCATCAGCAGCGGGGGTGTCATCGCCCAAGGCCATTTGATGTTTTAATCCCGCCACACGAATCTCGAAAAACTCATCCATGTTGGAGGAGAAAATCAGCAGGAACATTAGCCGGTTGAGCAGTGGGTGCGCATCGTCTAACGCCTGCTCTAATACACGAATATTAAACTGTAGGTGAGAAAGCTCGCGGTTAAAGTAGAGCTGCGGATCGTCAAGGTCAGCTTCAGTATGTGACTCTTTTGCTTGAACCCCGGTGGGTGTGCGGTTAATACGCAGCGGTGCAATATCGGCTTCGCCGCTCATTTGCTCATTGGGCGGTACTGGTAATGCTGGCGTGGAATCTATAGCGTTGTCGTCCATGGTTGCCCCCCGTGGTAGTGGCTCGTACTCATCATAGCGTTTTAATGTTTATTAGGGTGAGTATGCAGGGGGAAGATGACAAATAGGTGTCACCGATTTGTCATCTTAATGGCATAAATGACGGTTAACGCTGCAGCAGGCGAGCGGCCTCTAGGGCAAAGTAGGTCAAGATGCCGTCGGCCCCAGCGCGCTTAAAGCACATCAGCGACTCCAGAATCACTGGCTCCGCTTCTAGCCAGCCGTTATCGAACGCTGCACGGTGCATGGCGTACTCACCGCTGACCTGGTAGGCAAAGGTAGGCACTTGGAACTCGCTTTTCACTCGGCGTACCATATCCAGGTAGGGCATGCCCGGTTTGACCATGACCATGTCGGCACCTTCGGCAATGTCCATGGCCACTTCGTGCAGCGCTTCATCGCTGTTGGCAGGGTCCATCTGATAGGTACGCTTGTCCGCTTTGCCCAGATTGGCGGCTGAGCCGACCGCATCGCGGAAGGGGCCGTAATAGTGGGAAGCATACTTGGCGCTGTAGGCCATAATGCGCACGTTATGCAGATGCTCCTGCTCCAGCACTTGGCGAATGGCACCAATGCGGCCATCCATCATATCGGAAGGGGCCACTACATCGGCGCCTGCTTCCGCGTGGGAGAGCGCTTGTTTGAGCAGAGTGTCGACGGTGCGATCGTTTTGAACGTACCCCTGCTCATCGAGAATGCCGTCCTGGCCGTGACTGGTGTAAGGGTCCAGCGCCACATCGGTAATGATCCCCAGCTCGGGCAGCGCCTGTTTGAGCGCACGCACGCTGCGCTGTACGAGGCCACTGGCGTTGTACGCCTCTTCGGCCAGCTCGCTTTTCTGCTCAGGGCCAATCACCGGGAACAGCGCCAGTGCGGGAATACCCAGCGCATAGGCTTCGCGGGCCTGCTCAATCAGCAGATCAATCGAGAGGCGCTCGACGCCGGGCATGGAGGCCACCGCTTCACGCTGATTTTCACCTTCCAGAACAAAGACCGGCAGGATAAGGTCGTTGGGCGTTAGCGTCGACTCTTGCATCAAGCGGCGCGAGAAGTCATCCCGACGCATACGGCGCATTCGGGTAGCGGGGAAGTGGCGTGGGCTTGAGGTATTCAACGGCTCTCTCCAGGCAATCGCATCGTGGGCGCCCCGTGTATCAGGGCTTGGTGGGAGTATATCAGGCATGCCGTACAGCGAAAGCCGCCTTGTGGCGGCAATAGAGACTGACTAAAGTGAGCCATTCAGCCACAGAGATGACTTGGACAAGGAGATAGGTATGACGAAGCAGGTAGCAATCGTATTGGCGGGTTGTGGCGTGTTTGATGGCTCGGAAATTTACGAGACCACCCTGACGCTGTTACGCCTTGACCAGCTGGGGATCGGTTATCGCTGCTTTGCCCCGGATGTGGCTCAGCACCATGTGATTAATCACCTAGACCAAGCGCCGGTAGAGGGCGAAACCCGCAATGTGCTGCAGGAGTCTGCCCGTTTGGCCCGTGGTGATATTAGCCCGATTACCGAGCTTGATTCTGATGAGTTCGATGCAGTGATCGTGCCGGGTGGTTTTGGGGTGGCTAAAAACCTCTCTGATTTCGCCATGCAGAGCGACAGCATGCAGGTATTGGAGAGCGTCAAAGAGGCGTTAGCCGGATTTAAAGAGGATGCCAAGCCCATCGGTTTAATGTGCATTGCCCCGGTGATGGTTCCGCGCCTGTTGGGCGATGGCATTGCGGTCACCATTGGGCATGATCCGGGCGTCGCCGGGGCCATTAGCGCGATGGGTGGCCTGCATCGCAGCTGTGGCGTAGAAGAGATTGTGGTGGATCATGAGCATCGTGTAGTGACAACGCCAGCGTATATGCTCGCTACGCGTATCAGTGAAGCCGCTACCGGTATTTTTAAGCTGGTAGACCGCATTGATGAAATGATGGGCTAAGTGTCAGCGCTTAGTAGGGGAAAAGCCTCTGTCATCCTGGGATGACAGAGGCTTTTTAGTACCGGGCACGCAGAGAGCTTACGACTCCTGATCTTCGGCGTCTGCTTCTGCGCGGCGCTTGCGGACCAAGCGGCCAAAGAGCAAACCAACCTCATATAAAAGATACATAGGGATCGCTAGCAGGCTTTGGGATATGACATCCGGCGGTGTCAGTAGCATACCCACCACAAAGCAGCCTAAAACAATGTAAGGTCGCTTTTTGGAGAGACTCTCAACGGTTGTGGCACCAGATAAAATCAGCAGGAAGGTGGCAATGGGAATCTCAAAGGCCACCCCAAACGCAAAGAACAGCTTCAGTACAAAGTTGAGGTACTGGTTGATGTCGGTCATTACCGCAACGTTTTCCGGGCCGGTTTGGGTGAAAAACTCAAACAGCAACGGAAACACCACGTAGTAAGCAAAGGCCGCACCGGCATAAAACAACGCCACGCTGGATACTAAAATCGGTATGGCCAACATTTTTTCGTTGTCGTAAAGCCCTGGCGCGACGAAGGCCCAGGCCTGATGCAGCACAAAGGGGATAGCAATAAAGACCGCCACCACCAGGGTGAGCTTGAACGGCGCTAAGAAGGGAGAAGCCACCTCGGTGGCAATCATCTGTGAGCCTTCTGGGAGCAGCGACATCAGTGGGTCGGCCACAAAACTGTAGATGTCGTTCGCAAACGCGTAAAGCCCCAGAAACACCACCAGAATTACCACAATGGCCTTCATCAAGCGCGAACGCAGTTCGATGAGATGCTCAATGAGAGGCGCTTGGCTTTGGTCGTTATGCGGCTCCGGGGAATCGCCAGACATACTCATTGGTGGTTGCTATCCTTTTGATGATCGGCCTTGTCAGTGGGGGCTGGGGTATCTTCACGCACCGTTTGCAGCGCGTCGTCTAGCCGGGCACTGGCGCTTGCTACTCGCTGCTCGGTCGCTTGCTGATTAGCGGTCGCATTGCTGCTGGGCGAGGGAGACTCGGCAATGCTCTCCACGTCCTGCTTGGCTTTCTTCAAGCTATCGTCGAGCTTCTTCTGCTGCTCGTTCAGCTTTTGCCGCAGCTCTTCCGCTTCCAGTTGGGCGCTGATCTCACGCTGCATGCCGGATACCGTACGCTTGATCTTGCCGATCCATAGCCCCGTCGTGCGTGCTGCTTTGGGGAGCCGCTCAGGGCCGAGCACTAGCAGCGCCACGATGCCAATGAGCATGAGTTCAAGGAAACCGATATCCAGCATGGCTTATTTGCGCTCTTCGTCGCGGTCGGCAGCGGCTCGTTTCTCTTCGGCCTGCACATCGTAAGTGTTGCCCACGTCTTCGTGGCTCACCTTGGCCTGAGGCTGATCGGCATCTTTCTTGTCGCCTTCTTTCTCCTCGTCGTGCATGGCTTTCTTAAAGCCCTTCACTGCACCGCCAAGGTCGGTGCCCACGTTACGCAGTTTTTTAGTGCCGAAAATCAGGATGATAATGCCCAGAACAATCAGCAACTGCCAAATACTGATACCACCTAACATATGCATTTCCTCATTGGAGCAGGGTTAACGTTGTGATCGGGACGCTTTTTCGTCGTGACCAGAGACCCCGAACCGTCGAGCGAGCTCATCGAGTACTCGCTGGTGGTCGAGATCCAGATGCGACAGCATGACAAGGCTATGAAACCACAGGTCGGCCGTTTCGGCGATCAACGCTTCACGGGCCTCGTCGCTGCCGTGCTCGGCGTCTTTGGCCGCCAGCAGCGTTTCGGTGGCTTCTTCGCCGACTTTTTCGAGTATCTTGTTCAAACCCTTATGATGCAAGGAGGCAACATAAGAATCTTCTGGATTAGCGTGGCGGCGCTGCTTTAAAACCTCAGCAAGGGCGTCAAGCACAGGAACATGGTTAGCGTCGGTCATGGTGTTCTCTTTATCAATCGGCGGCGTCGTTTCGTCAAGTGATTGCATCGTGTCAGTGCCAAAGCAGCAGGATTAAGCCGGCACCCGCAGCCGCGAGTATCGGCCAATCCTGAGTGGCAGCCCAACTACTGAGTGGCTGCCAAGCCAGCGCAATAGCGACTAGGGCCAAGCCAATGCGCAGCCGGTGCTGGCGCTTACCTTGCTGACTCATTTGGCGGCGCATCTGGCTGATCGCTGTCACTTGCTGATGGCGCTGACGGTGCTCATGCTCCATGCGGCTAAGCGCCTGATGGGCAAGCACCGGTAGTTCGGGCAGTTGATGAGAAAGCTCCGGCGCTTGGCGCTTGAGGGACTCCCACAGCCCGCCAATGCCTGCCCGCTCTTTCATCCACTTCTCTAAATAGGGCTTGGCGGTGCTCCATAAGTCCAGCTCTGGATAGAGCTGGCGGCCCAGGCCTTCAATATTGAGTAGCGTCTTTTGCAGCAGCACCAATTGGGGCTGCACTTCCATATTAAAACGCCGAGCGGTCTGGAAAAGCCCGAGCAGCACCTGTCCAAAAGAGATGTCCTTGAGCGGCTTCTCTAAAATGGGCTCGCAAACTGTGCGGATAGCGGCGGCAAATTCGTTGGCGCGGGTGTTTTCACCTACCCAGCCCGATTCAATGTGCAGCGCAGCGACCTCGTAGTAATCCTGATGGAAAAACGCCAGCAGGTTACGGGCCAAGTAGTCCTGATCTTCCCGCGTCAAGCTGCCCACAATGCCGCAGTCAATCGCAATATATTGCGGGTTGTCTGGGTCATCGCAGTTCACAAAGATGTTGCCGGGGTGCATATCCGCATGGAAGAAGTTATCGCGGAACACCTGGGTGAAGAAAATTTCCACCCCGCGCTCGGCGAGCTTTTTCAAATTTGTGCCCCGTGCGATCAGGGTGTCTAAATCGGCGACCGGCACGCCGCGAATGCGCTCCTGCACCATGACGTGGCGTCGAGTGTAGGGCCAGTAAATGGTCGGCACAAACAGCAGCGGTGAGTCTTTGAAATTACGCTTGAGCTGCGAGGTATTGGCGGCCTCTTTGTAGAGGTCCAGCTCGTCGAACAGCGTCGCCTCGTAATCGCGGATTACTTCGACCGGCCGTAAGCGTCGGGCATCGGGCACTTTGGCCAGCAGCTTGGCGACCTGATACATCAAGCCCATGTCTTGACGCATGATGCGGTCAATGCCGGGGCGGATGATCTTGACCACCACGTCTTCGCCGCTGTGAAGTGTAGCGGCGTGGACTTGGGCAATTGATGCCGATGCCAATGGCACGCGATCAAAGGCGGCAAAGGCTTCTGCCAGCGTCATCTCCAGCTCGTTTTCTATCCGCGCGGCGGCTAGTTCGCCAGGGAAGGGCGGCACCTGATCCTGTAGGCGCTTCAGCTCGTCGGCGATATCTTCGGGCAGCAAGTCCCGGCGGGTAGAGAGCATTTGACCAAATTTAATAAAAATCGGCCCCAGCGCCTCTAGCGCCAAACGCAAACGCTCGCCGCGGCTACGCTGGCCCAGGGGCACTAGCTGCAGCGGCGACAGCTTCAGCAGCAAGCGCATCCATAGCGGTAGGCGTTCAGCGGGAATCAAAGTGTCTAAACGGTGCCGCGTGACGACCCAGACAATTTTAAACAGCCGCAGGCTCATCCGCGCTGCTCCTTAGGCGTTGATGGTTCCGCTGGCTGCGTGAGTCGCTTATGGAGACGGTTAAGTCGCGCTTCCAGACGGTCGGTGGCGATCTCAAGCTCGGTCAGGTGGTCGCGGAGCACGTCGCGCTGTTGGCGGCCGGGAAGCAGGCGAGCTTCCTCAAACACGTACTCCGATACGTCCTGCAGCAGCTCGTCTTTGGCACGCAGCCCCCAGCGGGCCGCACGTCTAATACCTTCCGCCAGTGAGTGGGCAGGCATATCGCCTAGCCAGCGCGCCAGCTCGCTCTCCCAATCAATATCCAGATCGAACAGCAGATCGCGGGTTGCTTCCAATAGGTGGATACGCCCGCGTACGGCCAGTTTCCCGTCGAACATCAGCCGCTCAATGGAAGCGCCGCTCAGCCATTCGGAGAGCGTTTCAGGCGTCAGTTCCACCACCGCATCAACGTCGGTCTCTTCCACCTCATCGCCATGTTGCAGATCAACGCCTGTCGCGTGGTAGCACAGAAGAAGCGCCAAATGAGGTTTCTCAAGCCGAACCAACAGCCGACTGCCCGCTAGCGCCGCCAGCCGCGCAGGTGCGGCTGGATCGCGGGCAAGTAGAGCATTTAACGTGCGTTCACATCCGGCCAGCAGCAGGGTCGGGGTGATTAGCATGCTGACCTCTGGTGCCAGAGGATGATTGCTTGATGCTGCTGTGTCATAACTTGATGCCGCGGTGAAGGGCGACGATACCGCCGGTCAGGTTGGTGTACTCGACCCGCTCAAGGCCCGCGGCTTCCATCATGCCTTTCAGGGTTTCTTGATCCGGATGCATGCGAATTGATTCGGCTAAGTAGCGATAGCTTTCGCCGTCACCCGCCACCAGCTCGCCCATTTTGGGCAGCAGGCGGAAAGAGTACTCATCGTAGGCCTTGGAGAGCAGCGGGTTGTTGGGCTTGGAGAACTCCAGCACCAGCAGGCGGCCGCCTGGCTTGAGTACCCGTGCCATAGAACGCAGCGCGGCATCTTTATCGGTGACGTTACGCAAGCCGAAGGCAATGGTAATACAGTCGAAGCTGTTATCCGGGAAGGGTAGGCACTCGGCGTTGGCTTGAACGTACTCCACGTTGCCACCTACGCCGTTATCCATCAGCTTGTCGCGGCCAACGCGTAACATGGAGGCATTGATGTCGGCCAAAACGACTTTGCCACGCGGGCCAACTAAGCGGGAGAACTTTAGGGTGAGATCGCCCGTGCCGCCAGCGATGTCCAGCACATGGTGCCCTGGGCGAACGCCTGCACGCTCAATGGTGAGTCGTTTCCAGACCCGGTGAATGCCCATGGACATCAGGTCGTTCATCACGTCATAGCGGGCGGCCACTGAGTGGAATACATCGGCCACGCGAGAGGCTTTCTCGTCGACCGGCACTTCTTGGTAGCCGAAATGGGTAGTGCGTTTTTCGGTGGGGCTCATGGGGCTTTAGCTCCCGAGTTCGAGGCGGTAGTTGTCGACCGTTAGGTCATCGCAATAAGTAGTTGGCAACATTGTAGCCTTCCCGACCCCGGCTTGTCTGCGCTTCACCTGGGGCACCGCGTCACAGCTGCTTGAATTGAATGCCCGCAGGCTCGCGGGAGGCCCCTGCCTCTTCCAAGCGTTTGAGATAGTTCTGCCAATAGGCATCTTGATGTGTGGCAAGGTCAAACAGGTAGTTCCAGCTAAACAAGCCGCTGTCGTGACCGTCATCAAAGTGCAGTTTGAGCGCGTAGTTACCGGCCTGGGTAATATTTTGCAGGCCGACTTCCTTTTTACCGACTTGCAGAACGGCCGTGTCACCGCCGTGGCCGCGCACTTCAGCTGAAGGGGAGTAAACCCTTAAAAATTCAACGGGTAGTCGATAGGTGTCACCGTTGGCATAGCCAAGCTCCAGCTCGCGAGCCTGCTTATGGTAGTGAACCCGTGTGGGTGTCGGGGCGTTCATAAATACGGGAACCTCGTGACGATAAGTAGCAAAAGCAGCCTGCCCGCAAAGCGGACAAGCTGCCGGTGGCTATACCGATAGTAGCGCTTACAGAATATAGCGCGACAGGTCTTCGTCGACCGCCAGTTCGCCTAGCTGAGCGTTGACGTAGTCAGCGTCGATCACCAAGGGGCTATCCATATCACCACCCTTGAACGAAGCCTCTTCCAATAGGCGCTCCAGCACGGTGTGCAGGCGGCGAGCACCGATATTCTCGGTGCCTTCGTTCACTTGCCAGGAGATTTCGGCAATACGCTCAATACCGTCCGGGGTGAACTCAAGATCCAGCCCTTCAGTTGCCAGCAGCGCTTGGTACTGCTTGGTCAGTGAGGCAGAAGGCTCGGTGAGAATCCGCTTGAAGTCGCCCGGCGTTAGCGCATCCAGCTCAACGCGAATCGGCAGGCGGCCCTGCAGTTCCGGAATGAGGTCTGAAGGGCGCGACAGGTGGAAAGCACCGGAAGCGATGAACAGAATGTGGTCGGTTTTGACCATGCCGTACTTGGTCGACACCGTCGAGCCTTCAATCAGCGGCAGCAGGTCACGCTGCACACCTTCCCGAGATACTTCGCCGCCGCTTGACTGGCCGCTGCCCTTGGCGACCTTGTCGATCTCGTCCAGGAACACGATGCCGTGCTGCTCGACGGCTTCCACGGCGCGGGCTTTGATCTCTTCTTCGTTGACCAGTTTGCCGGCCTCTTCATCACGTAGTAGCACCAGCGCTTCTTTCACGGTCACCCGGCGCTGCTCACGCTTCTGCTGGCCCATGTTGGAGAACAGGCTCTGCAGTTGGCTGGTCATCTCTTCCATACCCGGAGGGGTCATGATGTCGATGCCTTGGCCGTGGGAGGAGATCTCAATATCGATCTCTTTATCGTCCAACTGGCCTTCACGCAGCTTTTTGCGGAAGGTCTGGCGGGTGCTGCTATCTTCGCGGGGCTTATCTTCCTGGCCTCGGGGCGGCGGCAGCAGGGCGTCGAGTACACGGTCTTCAGCGGCGTCTGCGGCGCGGTGGCTAACTTCTTCTTTGGCGTACTCGCGGACCATCTTGATCGCCGCTTCCATCAGGTCGCGGATAATCGACTCGACGTCGCGGCC
This sequence comes from Halomonas sp. Cn5-12, assembly GCF_021532545.1. Lineage (NCBI taxonomy): Bacteria > Pseudomonadati > Pseudomonadota > Gammaproteobacteria > Oceanospirillales > Halomonadaceae > Halomonas > Halomonas sp. Cn5-12. The sequence continues at coordinate 108,382 of NZ_JAKGAY010000006.1, read as the reverse complement.
CACGTAGCCCACTTCGGTGAACTTGGTGGCTTCTACCTTGATAAACGGCGCACGGGCCAGCTTCGCCAACCGGCGGGCAATTTCGGTTTTACCCACGCCGGTGGGGCCAATCATCAGAATGTTTTTCGGCGTAACTTCCGGGCGCAGCTCGTCGTCGAGCTGCATACGACGCCAGCGGTTACGCAGGGCAATAGCCACTGCGCGCTTGGCATCTTGCTGGCCGATAATGTACTGATCCAGCGCATGGACGATTTCGCGGGGTGTCATCTGGGTCATTAAAGTGGCCTCAACGTTCGTTGATGTTCAGCTCTTCGAGCGTCACGTGGTGATTGGTGAATACGCAGATGTCACCAGCGATGGCGAGGGATTTTTCGGTAATCTCGCGAGCAGACAGCTCAGTATTTTCGAGCAGCGCGCGGGCGCTGGCCTGGGCAAAGTTGCCGCCTGAGCCAATCGCAATAATGCCGCGCTCTGGCTCAACCACATCGCCGTTACCGGTAATAATCAGCGAGGCGCTGTGGTCGGCCACGGCCAACAGGGCTTCTAAGCGGCGCAGCGCGCGGTCGGTGCGCCAATCTTTGGCAAGCTCAACTGCTGCCTTGGTTAAATGGCCCTGATACTTTTCAAGCTGCGCTTCAAAACGCTCAAATAGGGTAAACGCATCAGCGGTGCCACCGGCGAAACCGGCCAGCACTTTGCCACGGTAAAGGCGGCGTACTTTGCTGGCATTGCCTTTCATCACGGTGTTGCCAAGCGAGACTTGGCCATCGCCTGCGAGGGCTACTTGGTTACCGCGGCGAACGGAAACAATTGTGGTCATGGAGATAACTCCTTGGGGGAGACGCGCTCCCGATGACTGATCGGCCGCCTGGGCGGCCGTATAAAAAGCGATTCCCAACAAAATGCGGGCGGCTGATAAAAAATCAACCGCCCGCAAGCGAAAGCCATCAGATAAAGCGTGCCTGGCGCAGCTCAGCACGCTGTTAGTTAGTTCTGTAGCTGTATCAGCAGCGGCTCAATGCCTTGTGTGCTCATTAAGTCCTGAGCGCGGTTGAGCTCGCGGGTGTCGTCGTAGGGGCCAACCTGAACCCGGTGCCAGGTATCACCGTTGGCCTGCACTTCGCTGATCTGCGCTAGCAGGCTTAGGTTACGCAAACGACTGCGCAGCTGTTCGGCATCGCCAATCTCACGAAACGAAGCGGCTTGCAGCATATAGCGGCTGGGCGTGCTATTGCTGGCCGCGGGTGTCTGCTGAGCGGCAGCGGCCTGCTCGTTGGGGCGCGTGTTGGCGGCAATCACCTGAGCAATGGGGTCGTCAGCAGGCGTGCTGGTGGCGGTTTCTGTGCTATCGGTTGACGTGTCGGTTGCCGTATCGCTTGCGTCTGCATCACTGGCCGCTACGGTCGGGGGCGTGGTGGTCGAGGGAATCGCTCCGCCGGGGGCGATGACTTCGGTTTCAGGCAGCAGCGTGTAGAACTCGAACGTAGGCATGGAGGGCTCGGTGGGCGTTTCGGTTTGCCGCGCTGCGCTGCGCTCATCGCTACCCGCGGGTTTTGGCAGTACCGTCGCCTGAGGAACCTTCTGCTGATCTTGCCAGGGAGCAGTGCCGTGCTGGTGCTGGGCGAGGAAAAAACCAGCGGCGACCCCGACAATCCCCCACAGCCAGCCGGGAATGCGTAGCCCGCCCCCAGAGCGGCGGGCGGACTTACGCTGCGACGTGGCTCCACGGCGGGTGGGCTTAGTGCGCGGGCTGGCCATGAACTACATCTCCTCGGGTGCGCTAACACCCATAAGGTCCAGACCATTGCGCAGCACTTGGCGGGTTGCTAGGCCCAGGGCTAGGCGAGTGTTGCGCAGCGTGTCGTCATCGACCATCACTTTGACCGCGTTGTAGCAGGTGTGGAAGTCACCGGCCAAGTCCAGCAGGTACTGGGCGACTTGCTGCGGCTCGCGGTTCTTGGCGGCGTGTTCGACCACCTCCGGATAGCGGGCCAACCGGTTCAGCACCGCTTTCTCCTGATCGCTATCGAGCAGTGCCAAGTGGGCCGTGGCGATGCTGTGATCGAAGGGTTGGCCTGCCTCTTCGGCTTTGCGCAACATGCTGCACACCCGCGCGTGGGCATACTGAATGTAATACACCGGGTTGTCGTTGGACTGCGACCGGGCGAGGTCGATGTCAAAGGTCAACTGAGAGTCCGCGCGCCGTGCCGCCAGGAAGAAGCGCGTGGCGTCGCGGCCTACTTCATCAATCAAATCGCGGATGGTGACATAGCTGCCTGCGCGTTTGGACAGTTTTACCTCAACGCCTGAGCGGGTCACCATGACCATTTGGTGCAGCACGTAATCGGGCCAGCCCTTTGGGATACCCACTTCCAGCGCCTGTAGGCCTGCGCGTACGCGCGTGACGGTGGAGTGGTGGTCAGCCCCCTGCTCGTTGATCACGGTTTTAAAACCGCGCTGCCATTTGTTCAGGTGGTAGGCGACGTCGGGTAGGAAGTAGGTGTAGCCCCCTTCGCGCTTGCGCATCACACGGTCTTTGTCATCACCGAAGTCGGTGGTACGCAGCCACATGGCGCCGTCTTTTTCATAGGTGTGGCCGTTGGCGACCAGTTTTTCGACGGTGGCCTCGACCTTGCCATCCTCGTAGAGCGAGGACTCCAGGAAGTAAACGTCAAACTCGACGCCAAAGGCTTTGAGGTCTAGATCCTGCTCGCGGCGCAGCCAGGCAACGGCAAAGGCTTGAATGGCATCTAAATCATCCGCATCCGCTTTAGCCGTTACTTCGCGGTCATCGGCGGTGACCGTTTTGCCCGCCATATAGTCGTTGGCGACATCCACGATGTACTCGCCGCGATAGCCATCTTCCGGCCAGCTGGCATCGTCGGGGCCGAGGCCTTTAGCACGAGCCTGAACGGAAAGTGCTAAGTTCTTAATCTGAGCACCCGCGTCGTTGTAGTAGAACTCGCGGGTCACGTCGTAGCCCGTGGCTTCCAGCAGTCGGCAAAGGCTGTCGCCAATCGCCGCACCTCGGCCGTGGCCTACGTGGAGCGGGCCAGTGGGGTTGGCAGAGACAAACTCCACCTGCACTTTCTCGCCTTTGCCGATTAGGCTGCGGCCAAAAGCATCGCCACTATCCAGCACCTGAGCAACGATTTGTGCAGCGGCGTCCGTGGCGGCAAAGAAGTTGATAAACCCAGGACCCGCAATCTCAGTTTTTTGAATGGCATCGCTGGCGGGCAGGGCGGCGACGAGGGTGTCGGCCAGCTCGCGTGGCTTCATGCCGGAAGGCTTGGCCAACATCAGTGCGAGGTTGGTGGCGTAGTCGCCGTGGGCCTTGTCTTTGGTAGGGTCCACTTTGATCGTGGGCGTTAAGTCGTTGGGCAGCACGCCTTGGTGCTTAAGCGCGTCAACCGCGCCTTCGAGCAGAGAAATAATCGTATCTTTCATGTAAATATCCGGATGTCGTCGGTGGCGGCGTGTGCAGGCGCCCAGGTAATGCAGCGGCAAAGCGGTCATTATCGGCAATTGGCGCGCAGTTTCAAAGCCGTATTCCCTTAGGATAGGACTTGCGTTGGATACGAGCTCTGGCGGCTAGGCCAGGGTTTGTGGATCGATGTCAATCGACCAGCGCACTTTTCGCGCCTCGCGGTTAGCTTCTAGCCACTGCACCAGCCAGTTAGCGGCGGCGTGGCGGTGGCTACGTTTGTCAGCAGTGATCATGACATGAATGTGGTAGCGGTTTTGGCGACGCTCCATGGGGGCGGGCACGGGCCCCAGGCAGCGTACCGGCACATTGGCGTCCTTCAACCACTGGCGTAGCGCCTGGGCGGCCTGCTGGGCCAGCGCTAGGGCGGCGTGCTCTTGGGGGCTTTCGACACGTAGTAGGGCCATAAAGCTGAACGGTGGCAGTTTGGCAATGCGGCGCTCTTCCAGCAGGTTGCGGGCCAGCGCGCCGTAGCCATGTTCGGCCAGCTGGCCTAGGTGTGGGTCATCCGGGTGGAGAGTTTGCACCAGCACCCGGCCAGGGTGGGCGGCGCGGCCTGCGCGCCCCGCTACTTGCTCCAATAGCTGTGCGCTGTGCTCTAGGGCGCGAAAATCCGCCGCGTAGAGGCCGCCATCGGCGTTGACCACCACCACCAAGGTGACGTGGGGCAGGTGGTGGCCTTTGGCGAGCATTTGAGTACCCACCAGCAGGCAGGGCTCGCCGCGCTGAATCTCTTTGAGCACCTGCTCGAAGCTCTCTTTTTTGCGCGTGCTGTCGCGGTCAATACGGTGAACAGTGGTGTCAGGGAACAGCCCTTGTAGCGTCTCCTCGGTGCGCTCCGTGCCGCTACCCAGCGCACGTAAATCGCCGCTGCCGCACTCTGGGCAGGCATCCGGCAGGGCGCGGCGGCTGTCGCAGTGGTGGCAGGCCAGCAGCGGTGGCTGGCGGTGTAGCGTCATACGCGCATCGCACTGGCCACATTCGGCCATCCAGCCGCAGCTATGGCAGGCTAGGCTCGGCGCAAAGCCGCGCCGGTTGATGAAAATGAGCGCCTGCTTGCCCGCCGCGAGGGTGCTTTTGATGGCTTTGATGGCCCCCGGCAACAGCCCGCCTTGGCGACGTTGATGACGCAGGTCGATTAGCTCTAACTTAGCGGGCGGGTGACGGCTGGGCCGCTGAGTTAGCCGCAGGTGTCGATAAGCGCCCGTAAGCGCCTTCTGCAGGCTTTCAAACGAGGGCGTCGCGCTGCCCAGTAATAGGGGAATGCCGTGGTAGTGCGCCCTGGCAACAGCAAGGTCCCGTGCGTGGTAGCGCAGCCCGTCGTGCTGTTTATAGGAGCCGTCGTGCTCTTCATCGACGATGATCGCGCCGGGGTTTGCCAGCGGGGTGAAAATGGCCGAACGGGTGCCGATAATCACCAGTGCGCGGCCGTTGGCGGCGGCTTCCCATACATCTAAGCGCTCTGGGTCGGTAAGCCCGGAGTGCAGCGCCACCACCGGCACGCGAAAACGGCTTTTGAACCGCGCTAGCGTTTGTGGTGTGAGGCCAATTTCGGGCACGAGCACCAGGGACTGCTTTCCTTTGGCAGCGAGCGCTTCGATGAGCTGTAGGTAAATCTCGGTTTTGCCGCTACCGGTCACGCCTTCCAATAAACAGGGGTGGTAGCCGTCGAGTTTTTCATGCAGCACGGATAGCGCAGTGGCCTGTTCACGGTTGAGCGGCAGCGACGGGGAGGCGAGTAAGCTTCCGCCGGTGGGTTGAGCGGCGGTGAGGGTAATCTCTTGGGGTTGGGTAAAGCCTTTTTTTTGCAGCGCTAATAGCTGGTCTCGGGTGAAGCCGTGGGCGCTCACGGCGCGGCCCGGCAGCCCGTGAGGGTGCTGGCGAAGAAGCGCATAAAGCTCCGCCTGTTTAGGCGCGCGTGCCAGCGCTGTTTCATCGTTGGGTAGCGGAAGCCACAGGGTTTGGGTGCGCCCTGCCATAGGGTGGCCCTGGCGTAGCCTGGCGGGCATAGCGTGCTGCATGGTATCGCCCAGGCTGTGCTGGTAGTAACGCGCTGCAAACTGGCACAGCCACTGCCAGTCGCTGGGTAATGGGCCCTCATCCAGCGCTTCACCGATGGCCCGCAGCTGCGAGCGCGGTAATTCGCTGCCGGAAGCCAAAGACACCACCACTCCGACGACATCGCGGCGGCCAAACGGCACCCTTACCCGCAGCCCAGGCTGCCAGCCACAGGCGGGAGCCCTCGGTGCGGGTAAGTAGTCAAACAGGCGTCTTAGCGGCGACGGTAACGCGACCTTGAGCACCTGAAAAGCGCCCTTAGGCAGCCCAGGTGACGATGGCTGGGCAGAAACAGAATCGGACAATTGGCCTCCGGCGATTAGTTTGCTAGAATGCGCGGCCGCTCTGAATCTATCGGATGGAGCGGTTAACCGGTTAGCAGTTTTTCAAACCCGTATGCGGTGCCTGGCAACGGATCAGGTGGCGGCATATAGCTTATGAGGCTCAAGATGAAACAAGGTATCCACCCGAATTACAACACGGTCACCGCCAACTGTTCTTGCGGTGCAAGCTTCCAGGTCGGTTCTACCTCTGGTCAGGACTTCTCTCTGGACGTATGCTCCAACTGCCACCCGTTCTACACGGGCAAGCAGAAGCAAGCGACCACTGGTGGCCGCGTAGAGCGCTTCAACAAGCGTTTCGGCGCTGCTATCAAGCGCGGCTAATCCTAACGGATTAAGCCTATCGCAGGCACGCATTGTGCTCTGTGCAAAAGCCCACGCCACGGCGTGGGCTTTTTGTCCCTAAGGGACTACCCTTTTTATTAGCGTTCCTACTGCCTGAATGTGTTGCCACTTGCTTTACGGCACGTTGCTTGACGTGTTGCCCTCCTAACGCGGTTCTTTTTCTACTTACTTGGTCATCTTTTCCACAGGGTGTTTTGACAACCAGGTGTGGATAACTATGTGTTGCTCTTATTGGAATTTATTTCCAAAAATACTGCGCTGCATCAATAAGGAAACCTTTATAGCTGATGGCTGGATGCATAAGTTGCAGCAAATAACGTGGAAAAGTTCCGAAATGGAAGGGAATGTGGCTAAAACGATCGTTTCGTAGGTAAGTTTACTACGTGCTTGAGGCGCCTAGGTTTTTTCTATATTCTGATACAACTTTTCTACTTTAGGCTGATGAGACCTTTACTATGACGGATGCAAATAAGCAGGCAGCTTTGGATTATCACGCTAAGCCGATCCCCGGTAAGCTTTCCGTGGAGTTGACCAAGCCCACCGCGACAGCTCGGGATTTGGCGCTAGCGTATAGCCCAGGCGTTGCTGAGCCGGTTCGCGAAATCGCTCGCGAAGCGGAAAATGCGTACCGTTATACCGGCAAAGGTAACCTAGTCGCGGTTATTTCAGATGGCAGTGCGATTCTGGGTTTGGGCAACCTTGGCCCGCTGGCTAGTAAGCCGGTGATGGAAGGTAAAGGCGTGCTGTTCAAGTGCTTTGCGGGCATTAACTCCGTTGATATCGAAGTAGACGCTGAAAGCCCGCAGGCGTTTATCGACACCGTTGCCCGCATTGCCGACACCTGGGGCGGTATTAACCTGGAAGATATCAAAGCGCCTGAGTGCTTTGAGATCGAAAAGACGTTAGTTGAACGCTGCAACATCCCTGTATTCCACGATGACCAGCACGGCACGGCAATTGTGACCGCTGCGGGCATGCTCAACGCGCTGGATATCGCGGGCAAGCGGATTGAAGACGTGAAAATCGTCTGCATGGGCGCCGGGGCGGCTGCTATTGCTTGTATGCGCCTGCTGATCTCCTGCGGTGCTAAGAAAGAGAACTTAGTGATGCTGGATCGTCGTGGCGTCATTCACACTGAGCGTGACGGCATCAACGAGTACAAAGCGGAGTTCGCCCGCGATACCGACATGCGCACGCTGGACGATGCCATCGACGGCGCGGACGTGTTTATCGGCCTCTCTGGCCCGGGCCTGCTCTCTGCAGATCAGGTGAAGAAAATGGCCGCTGACCCGGTGATTTTCGCCTGCACCAACCCCGACCCGGAAATTCACCCGGACGTAGCCCGCGAAGCGCGCCCGGATGTGATCATGGCCACCGGCCGTTCGGACTTCCCGAACCAGGTGAACAACGTGCTGGGCTTCCCGTTCATCTTCCGCGGCGCGCTGGATGTGCGCGCCACGCGTATCAACGAAGCCATGAAGCTGGCGGCGGTGCATGCACTGAAAGACCTGGCCCGCGAGCCGGTTCCCCAGGAAGTGCTGAACGCCTACGAGCGTACCGAGATGAGCTTCGGGCGTGATTACATCATCCCCACGCCGGTGGATATCCGTCTGCTGGCGCGCGTGTCATCTGCAGTGGCCCAGGCAGCGGTCGACTCTGGCGTGGCCCGCAAGCCGTACCCGGCTCACTACCCGCTGAAAACCATTAATGACGTGTATGGTGGGTAATTAACAAGGCCACTTAGGTCAGGGCAGCCCGTAACGGGGGTCTTTCGCCATGGCCGAAAAATGCTCCCTGCAATTTCGGTATTTCCACCATCCATGGCGGTCAGATGGCGAAAGTAGCGCCCAAGGACGGGTTTACAGCGCCCCCCGTCTAGGGTTGTGCTGACCGGTATTTTACAACGCCCGCACACTGCGGGCGTTGCTGTTTTTAGAGGTGTTTAGAGCAGAGGTTCAAGACTGCGGATAGCGCACCAACCCCTCCTGCGCCGTCGTGGCGACTAAACGCCCATCGCGGCGATAAATATGGCCCCTCGCCAAGCCCCGTGCGCCACCACTCCAGGGGGAGTCGATGGCGTACAGCAGCCACTCATCTAGCCGCGTATCTTCGTGCAACCAAATCGCATGGTCGAGACTGGCAATGCGCAGTTTCGGGTCGGTGTACTTGATGCCATGAGGAATCAGTCCGGTGGTCAGCAGGTTGAAATCTGACGCATAAGAGAGCAGATGACGATGCAGTGTCGGGTCATCCGGGAGCGGTCCACCTGCAAAGCGGAACCACAGGCACTGACCGGCCGGTGACGCGCTGTCCGGCTTATCCTTCAAGTGCAAAAACTCGATAGGGTGGCCGGGGAAGCGCGCGTGTTTGGCATCGCCGCTCTCTATAAGCGCTTCCGGCGTGGGCACTTCTGGCATGGCCCGCTGATGATTGATGCTCTCTTCAGCGCTCTGAAAAGAGGCGCTGCAGAAAAAGATCGGTCGCCCTTTCTGAATAGCCGTCACCCGCCGTGTGGTAAAGCTGCCGCCGTCGCGAATGGTATCGACCTGATACACCACCGGGCGGTGCGGGTCGCCTGGGCGCAAAAAATAGCCGTGCTGGGAGTGCGGGCGGCGTTCATCCGGCACCGTGCGCGCCGCTGCGGCCAGTGCCTGGCCCAACACTTGGCCGCCATACAGTTGGGGAAAGCCTAAATCTTGGCTCTGGCCTCGAAATAGCGTCTCTTCAAGGGTTTCAAGCTCTAACAAGTTGACCAGTGACTTCAGCGCGTCGTTCATTCTCTGTATCCTTGGTGCTGTCTGTTTTCCCGCCGATGATTGCAAGTATACCCAGTGCGGCCATCACGCTATTAAAACGATCGTTTTGCTACCTTAGCGGAGTTTGCCTTGATACGCAGCGATGAATTTTACATGCACCGCGCTATGGACCAAGCGCACCTGGCGTTTACCAACGGAGAAGTGCCGGTGGGCGCGGTGGTGGTGGATACCCAGGGGGAGATTATTGGTGCTGGCCACAATGCACCGCTGGCAAGCTGCGACCCCAGCGGCCACGCCGAGGTGCGTGCGCTACGCGAGGCGGGGCAGCGGCTGGGCAACTACCGTTTAGAGGGCTGTACGCTGTTTGTAACGCTAGAGCCCTGCATGATGTGCGCAGGCACCATGGTGCATGCGCGCATTGCCCGTTTGGTATACGGCGCGCCCGAGCCACGCACGGGCATGGTGGAGTCAAAGGCCAACCTGCTTGCTCAGCCCTGGTTTAATCATCAGATAGAGATTACGGGCGGCGTGCTAGCAGTGCCGGCCAAAAGGCTGCTCAAGCAGTTTTTCGCTGAAAAACGTTAGCGCGCGATTACTGCTCAACCGGCGGAATAATATCGAACAGCAATAATGGTTCTTCACTGGCTGGCGTTTGCTCTAGCTGGAAAAACTGTTGTCGGCTGCGCTCCACATACTCAATCATCTCGTAGTAGCGGCGGATGTTGCGCACATAGATGACCGGCTCGCCGCCACGGGCATAGCCGTGGCGGGTTTGGCTATGCCACTCTCGTTCCTGTAAGAGCGGGAGCGCCGCACGAACGTCCTGCCAGCGATCCGGATCGCCGCCGCGCATCTCGGCAATCTTACGCGCATCGTAAAGGTGGCCAAGGCCTACATTGTAGGCTGCCATGGCCATGTAGAGCCGGTCATCCCCGGTAATGCTGTCTGGAAGCCGGTCTTTAATACTGCGCAGGTAGCGCGCGCCGCCATCAATACTCTGTGCAGCATCGGTGCGGTCGGCTACGCCCATTTCGCTGGCCGTGGGGTTGGTCAGCATCATCAGGCCGCGAACCCCGGTGGGGGATACAGCGGTCGGGTCCCAGTGCGACTCTTGATACCCGACGGCGGCCAGTAGCTTCCAATCAAAGCCGGTATCGCGGGCCGCTTGCTTGAATAGCTCGGTGTAGTTGGGCAGACGTTCGTCAAGGTGGGCGAGAAACGTTCGAGTGCCCACGTACTCAAGATAGTCATCGTGGCCAAAATAGCGACTTACCAACTGCTCCAGGGTGCCGTTCTCTTGCAGCTCCTGGAGAAATTGATTGGCGGCTTCTAATAATCCAAGTCCGCGGCCGCTAGGAACCGCCCAGGCCAGAGAGAGCGGCTCGCCTAAAAAGAAGCCGCGTTCGACGTTAGGGAAAAACAGCCGGTTCAAACGAAACTGATGATCAAAAATAATCGCCGCATCCAGGGTGCCGCTCTCTACCCGCGCCAGTAGTTCGGCCACTTCAAGCTCGTGAGACTCTTTCCAAGTAAGGCTGGGGTAGTCACGCTGCAGTGATAGCAGTGCCTGACTGGTGCCCGCTTCGCTTAGCGTGCCAAGTTCCAGGTCGACAAGATCTGCCGGTTCATCAATGCCGTTGAGCCCGCGGCGATACACCACCAGCGGCTGCATCTGAATGATGGAGCGGGTGTAGTGAATGCCTGGTGAATCCGCCAGCAGGGGGAGGGCCGCGGCACCTAAGTCGCCCTGCTCGCGCACGGCGGGGAGCACGCTCTCCGGGTGGTGGCTTGCGTTCAGGTTGAGGCTGACCCCCAGGTAGTCCGCAAAGCGGTGCATCAACTCATACTCAAAGCCAGTCGGCCCCTGGCGGCCTTCGTAATAGGTGGTAGGTGTGTTGCGAGTGTGAATAGTGATGAACTCTTTTGCATTAATTTGCGCTAAATGTTCACCGCTTGGTACCGACGAACTGCGCGGCACCAAAATAAGCAAAAGTGTCGCGATCATCGCGAAATACGCCCGGTAATAGGCGATAAAGTGTTGGTAAATCAATGTCGGTATGATGTCTTGTCAACATGGAACAGTCTGCCACGATACCCAGCCTGATAGACGCTGTCACCTTGTTGATTTCGTGTGGCCGTCGCTTTCCAGTATCATAGTGGGATTGCCGCTTTGCGGCCCGGTGATTTCCTGCTCGAACTCTCCCTGCTTTAGAGGCTCCCAGATATGCTCGAACTGCGAGGCGCACCCGCCCTTTCTGCCTTCCGCCATGAACGGCTGTTAACGGTGTTGCGTGACCGTGTTCCGGAGGTGGAGGCACTGTCTGCCCATTACGTCCACTTCATTGACCACCACGAAGAGCTCGATCATGCCGCCCAGGAGCGGTTGGCGAAACTGCTGGAGTACGGCAGCCGAGACAGCCAAGAGATTCCCGACAACGCCCAGCGCTTTTTGGTCGTCCCGCGTTTAGGCACCCAGTCACCGTGGTCCTCTAAAGCAACCGACATTGCCCACAACTGCGGGCTTAGCCAGATCAGCCGCATTGAACGCGGCATTGATTACCGCGTAGAGCTGCGCGGCGCACCCAGCACAGAACAGCTGGAAGCGATTAGCGCGCTGCTGCATGACCGCATGACCGAAAACGTACTGGCCGACGTAGCAGAGGCGGGCAAACTGTTTGCCCACCACTCGCCTGCGCCCCTTGGCAGCGTGGATATTCTGGAAGGCGGTCGCGACGCTCTTGTCACGGCTAACCGCGAACTTGGCCTTGCGCTGGCAGACGATGAGATCGACTACCTGGTAGCCGCCTTTATCGAGCTAGGCCGCAACCCCAGCGATGTTGAGCTGATGATGTTCGCCCAGGCGAACTCTGAGCACTGCCGCCACAAAATCTTCAATGCAGATTGGGTCATCGACGGCGAAGCCCAGAGCCACTCGCTGTTTAAGATGATCAAGAACACCTTCGCCACGTCACCGGATAACGTGCTCTCTGCGTACAGCGATAACGCGGCGGTGATCAAAGGCAGCCACGGCGGACGCTTCTTCCCCACGCCGCTCACCGGTGCCGAGGGCGAGCGCGCCAGCTACGATGCCCACCAAGAGCCGATCCACATTCTGATGAAGGTGGAGACCCACAACCATCCCACGGCGATTGCGCCGTTCCCCGGTGCGGCCACCGGCTCTGGCGGTGAGATTCGGGACGAAGGCGCTACCGGCATCGGCGGCAAGCCGAAAGCAGGTTTGTCCGGCTTTACCGTTTCTAACCTGCGCATTCCTGAATTTGTTCAGCCCTGGGAAGCCTTCGACTACGGCAAGCCCGAGCGCATGCAGTCCGCACTCAATATCATGCTGGCCGGCCCGATTGGCGGTGCCGCGTTCAATAACGAGTTTGGCCGCCCCAACCTGACCGGCTACTTCCGCACCTACGAGCAGGATGCGCTCAGCGAAGGCGGCATCGAGCGTCGCGGCTACCACAAGCCGATCATGATTGCCGGCGGTTACGGCAACATTCGCGCTCAGCACGTGCAAAAAGGCGAGATCCCGGTCGGCGGCAAGCTGATCGTCATGGGCGGCCCGGCGATGCTGATCGGCCTGGGCGGTGGTGCGGCCTCCAGCATGGCCTCCGGTGAGTCCAGCGCGGACCTGGACTTCGCCTCTGTGCAGCGGGAAAACCCGGAAATTGAGCGCCGTGCCCAAGAAGTCATCGATCGCTGCTGGGCGCTGGGTGAGAAAAACCCGATTCGCTTCATTCACGACGTAGGCGCGGGCGGGCTGTCTAACGCCCTGCCGGAGCTGGTAAAAGACGGCAACCGTGGCGGTCTGTTCGACCTGCGTGCGGTGCCCAATGCCGAGCCGGGCATGAGCCCGCTGGAAATCTGGTGTAACGAAGCCCAGGAGCGCTACGTACTGGCAGTAGCCCCTGAAGACTTGGATACCTTCGACGCGCTGTGCAAGCGCGAGCGCTGCCCTTACGCGGTAGTGGGCGAAGCCCAGGCGGAGCACCACCTGGAAGTGCGCGACGGCCACTTCGAGACCAAACCGGTCGATCTGCCCATGAGCGTGCTGTTTGGCAAGCCGCCGAAGATGACCCGTTCGTTTGAGCGCCAAACCCCTGAGCTCTCGGGCGTCATGCTGGATAACCTGGACCTGCGCGAAGCGATGGGTCGGGTGCTGCGCCTGCCCACGGTGGCCTCGAAAAGCTTCCTGATCACCATCGGCGACCGTTCCATCACCGGCCAAGTAGCTCGCGATCAGATGGTCGGCCCCTGGCAGGTGCCGGTGGCCGACGTAGCGGTCACCACCGCCAGCTTCGATACCCATGCCGGTGAAGCCATGGCCATGGGCGAGCGCCCGCCGGTGGCGCTCATCAACCCCGCCGCCAGCGCGCGCTTAGCGGTGGCAGAAGCAATTACCAACTTAGCCGCCGCGCCGATTGCCAAGCTGTCGGATATCAAACTCTCTGCCAACTGGATGAGCGCCGCCGACCACCCCGGTGAAAACCAGGCGCTGTACGACGCCGTTCATGCCGTCGGCATGGAGCTATGCCCGGCGCTTGGCATCGCTGTACCGGTGGGCAAGGACTCGATGTCCATGCGCACTGCGTGGCAAGAGGGCGAGGATGCCGAAGAGAAGAGCATTACCTCGCCGCTGTCGCTAGTGGTCACAGGTTTTGCGCCGGTGACCGACGCGCTGGCGACGCTGACGCCGCAGATCAACCTGGAACAGGACGAGTCTGATCTGATCTTGATCGACCTGGGGAACGGCCAGAACCGTCTTGGCGGCTCGGCGCTGGCGCAGGTCTATGGCCAAGTGGGCGATGAGTGCCCCGATGTGGACGACCCGGAAGATCTGAAAGCGTTTTTCGAAGTGATCCAAGGTCTGAACCGCGACGGTAAGCTGCTGGCTTACCACGACCGCAGCGACGGTGGCCTGTTGGTGACGCTGCTGGAGATGGCTTTTGCCGCGCACGCCGGTCTCGAAATCAAGCTCGACTGGCTGATCGATGAGCCGGTAGAAGCCTTCAACGCGCTGTTCTCTGAAGAGCTGGGGGCGGTGATCCAGGTAAGCCGTGAACACACCGAAGAGGTGCTGACGCAGTTCGCCATGGCCGGTATCGAAACCTGCGGCGTGATTGCTCGCCCGCGTTACGACGACCAAGTGCGTGTCACGCTGTTCGAAGAGCCGCTGCTGGAGACTACCCGTCAGCTAACCCAACGCACCTGGTCCGAGACCAGCTACCGCATGCAGGCGCTACGGGATAACCCGGAATGCGCGAAGAACGAGTTCGACAACCTGCTCGACGTTCGCGACCCGGGCCTTAGCGCCGCACCGACTTTCGATATCAACGACGATATCAGCGCGCCGTATATCAACACCACCAAGCCGGCGGTGGCCGTGCTGCGCGAGCAGGGCGTCAACGGTCAGGTAGAGATGGCCTGGGCCTTCCACAAAGCGGGCTTCGATGCGGTGGACGTGCACATGAGCGACATCCTGGAAGGCCGTGTCTCCCTGGAGGAGTTCAAAGGCTTAGTGGCCTGTGGCGGTTTCTCCTACGGCGATGTGCTGGGAGCAGGCGGCGGCTGGGCGAAGTCAGTGCTATTCAATGAACGCGCCCGCGAGCAGTTTGAAGCTTTCTTCAACCGAGACGACAGCTTCTCGCTGGGCGTGTGTAACGGCTGCCAGATGCTCTCGCAGCTCAAAACGCTGATTCCCGGTGCGGAAAACTGGCCGGCTTTCGTGCGCAATGAGTCCGAGCAGTTCGAGGCCCGCGTTTCCATGGTTCGGGTCGAGAAGAGCCCCTCGATTCTGCTGGCGGGTATGGAAGGCTCCAAGCTGCCCATCGCTGTGGCCCACGGGGAAGGCCGCGCCGAGTTCCGCGATACGGCGCACCTGCGCAGCATGCAGTCGAGCAGCCAAATTGCCCTGCGCTATATCGATAACTACGGTCAAGTCACTACGCGCTACCCGGCCAACCCCAACGGCTCCCCGTCGGGCATTACCGGCCTGACCACGCCGGATGGCCGCGTGACGATCATGATGCCGCACCCCGAGCGGGTGACCCGCGCGGTCACCAACTCCTGGCGTCCGGCGAAGTGGACCGAAGATGGTGCATGGCTGCGCCTGTTCCGCAATGCGCGGGTATGGCTGGGCTAACGTCATGTGATCAACCCGATAGGTGATGGATGACACATCCTGAAAAGGCGGCCTCCGGGCCGCCTTTCTTGGCTAACGGGGCAGCGCCTTCGCTGCGCCCCTACCAAACCGAGGCGGTCAAGCGGGTAGTCAGCCACTTTCGCGCCACCAGCTCTCCCGCCGTGGTGGTGCTGCCCACCGGCAGCGGCAAGTCGCTGGTGATCGCTGAACTGGCGAGACTCGCCCGTGGGCGGGTGCTGGTGTTGGCTCACGTACGCGAGCTGGTGGAGCAGAACCACGCCAAGTACCAAGCCTACGGCTTGGAGGCGGATATCTTCAGCGCCGGGTTAAAGCGCAAAGAGGCTAGCCGCCAAGTGGTGTTTGGCTCGGTGCAGTCGGTGGTGCGTAACCTGGAGCAGTTCAACGACGCCAGCTTTACTCTGCTGGTAATCGACGAGTGCCATCGGGTATCGCTGGAGGAGGACTCCAGCTATCGCCAAGTAATTGAGCACCTGCGGAGCCAGAACCCGCAGCTAAAAATCCTCGGCCTAACCGCCACCCCGTTTCGTTTGGGGCAGGGCTTTATCTACCACCGCCACCATCACGGGATGGTGCGTGGTTCAGAAGAGAGCTTTTTTGCCGACTGTGTGTTCGAGCAGCCGCTGCGCCTAATGGTCAAACAGGGCTTTTTGGCCGCGCCCAAGCGGCTGGATATGGCCATCGAGGGGTACGACTTCTCGGCGCTTGCGCCCTCGTCCAGCGGGCTTTTTCGGGAGGAGGAACTCAACCGGGTGGTGGCGGGCAACCGGGCGACACCGGGCATCATTGCCCAAGTGGTGGAGTACGCTGCCGACCGCCAGGGGGTGATGATTTTCGCCGCGACGGTGGCCCACGCCGAAGAGATCATGGGGTATCTGCCCGCCGAGCAGGCCGCGCTGATTACCGGTGCGACGGCCTCGGCCGAGCGCACCGCGCTGATCGATGCGTTTAAAGCGCGCCAGCTGAAGTATTTGGTCAACGTGGCGGTGTTGACTACTGGCTTCGATGCCCCCCACGTCGATCTGATCGCGATTCTGCGGCCCACCGAGTCGGTCAGCCTGTATCAGCAGATCGTTGGTCGCGGGCTGCGCCTCTCGCCGGGTAAAGAGGAGTGCTTGATTCTCGACTATGCGGGCAACCCCTGGGATCTCTACGCCCCGGAAGTAGGCGAACCCAAGCCGGATAGCGATAGCGAACCGGTGCAGGTGCCCTGCCCGGACTGCGGTCACGCGAACCTGTTTTGGGGCAAGCGCGACGGCGAGCTGGTGATTGAACACTTCGGCCGCCGCTGCCAGGGGCTGATTGAGGATGACGCAGGGCGCCGCCGCCAGTGCGAGTTTCGCTTTCGCTTCAAAGTATGCGACGAGTGCGGCGCTGAGAACGATATTGCCGCCCGCCGCTGTCATGGCTGCGAGAAGCTGCTGGTGGACGCCGACGACAAGCTCAAGGATGCGCTGATGCTAAAAGATGCCAAAGTGCTGCGCGTCAGCGGCATGCAGTTAGAGGCGACCACCAATGGTCGTGGCCTGCCGCGCCTAAAAGCCACCTACCACGATGAAGATGGCGAAAGTCTGAGCGAATGGTTTGCCTTAGAAACCCCGGCCCAGCGCCGCGCGTTTTATGTCGTTTTTTTACGTGCTCACCTGCGCGCGCCAGGTGGTAAATGGCAACCGACGACGCCTGATGAGGTCGTCAACGAGCAGCGCCGATTGCGCCACCCGGATTTTGTAGTGGGGCGAAAGGTAGGCCGGCACTTTCAAATCCGCGATAAGCTGTTTGATTATCAAGGGCGCTATCGTAAAGCCGCCGATGCGGGCTAGATGCCGCGCTGAAAGCACGCTGTTACACTGCTGTTTTCCCACTCATCAATAAAGGATTCGACCCGCGTGAGCGAGACGCCAAGCGCAGCGCCAGACCAAGACCAAGACGTGGCGGAATCTACTGCCGAGCCGGTGGTGGAGGCGCTTGGGCGTCTGTTTGATGAGCCCATCATGCAGCTGCCGGAAGACCTCTATATTCCCCCCGAGGCGCTGCGGGTTTTTCTGGAAGCCTTCGAAGGGCCGCTGGATCTGTTGCTTTATTTAATTCGGCGCCAGAACTTGGATATTCTGACCATCAACGTGGCCACCATCACCCACCAGTACATTGAGTACGTGGAGCTGATGAAAGCCATGGAGATCGAGCTGGCGGGTGAGTACCTGCTAATGGCTGCCATGCTGGCGGAGATTAAATCCCGGACGCTGCTGCCGCGCCCGCCGAAAGCGGAGGGCGAGGAGGAGGACCCCCGTGCCGAGCTGATTCGCCGCCTGCAGGAGTACGAGCGCCTAAAAGAGGCCGCCGAGGCGCTGGATACGCTGCCCCGCGTCGGCCGGGACTGGTTCAGCGTACAGGCGGGCTTACCGCCGTTGGAAACGCGGGTGATCCATCCCGATGTGGAGCTGGATGAGCTGCTGGGAGCGCTGTCCGATATTCTCAAACGCGCTGAGCTGGCCCAGGCCCACCAGATCAGCCGGGAAGTGCTCTCCACCCGCGAGCGAATGCTGAAAATCATGGAGCGGCTCAGCCAGGATGGCGAGGGCGGCCGTTATACGCCGTTTGAAGCGCTGTTTACCCTGGAAGAGGGGCGTGCCGGTGTGGTCGTGACCTTTATGGCCATTCTAGAGCTTGCCAAAGAGGCCATGATTGAGATTGTTCAAAATGCACCGCTGTCGCCCATTCATGTGCGTGCCCGCCAAGCGGCACTGGTCGATGGGGAAGAGGACGCATTCGAGCGTTTGGAAGAGGAGCAGGACGATGCCGCCTCAGCATTCGAAGAGTCCGCGTTTGAACCTGACGAGGAGTCGCGGTGAGAGACACCACGTTAGACGACATTATTGAAGCGGCGCTGCTAGCAGCGGGTGAACCGCTGCCGGTTGAGCGCCTGGAAACGCTATTTTTGGCCGACGAGTGCCCTTCCCGCAAAGCGTTGAGGGAAGCGCTGTCACGGCTGGCGCTGCGCCACGATAACGGCGCGCTGGAACTGGTCGAGACTGCCTCGGGCTTTCAGCTACGTATTCGTCCACGCTTGGCTCACTGGGTCTCGCGGCTGTGGGACGAGCGGCCCCAGCGCTATTCGCGAGCGTTGCTGGAAACCCTTGCGCTGATCGCTTACCGCCAGCCGGTGACTCGGGGCGATATCGAAGATGTGCGGGGCGTGAGCGTCAGCAGTTCGATCATTCGCACGCTGATGGAGCGCGGCTGGATACGCGTGGTAGGTCACCGGGATGTGCCGGGTCGCCCGGCGGTCTATGCCACCACGCGCAGTTTTCTGGATGACTTCGGTTTGAAAACCCTGGATGCGCTGCCGCCCATGCATACGCTGGTCAACGGCGACGACCCCGAAGCGCTTTCTCTAGAGAAGGCATCAACCGAACAAAACCCGCCGCCAGCACTGGACGAAACGCCTGAAAGCGTGCAGGATGCGCCACCCCAGCAAGATGAGAACACGTCGGCAGCGAGTGCCGACCACCACGCCGAGACGGCGTTAACCCAGCCGCTGAGCTTTGCCGATTTAGAGGCACGGCTGGCGGCACGTGCAAAGCGTCAACACGAACACGCTAGCACGCAGACCAACGATGTGAGGTCAGACGACCATGAGTCAGAGTAACACCACCACGCCCCCCTCCAGCGAAAAGCTGCAGAAAGTCCTCGCCCGTGCGGGCCTTGGCTCCCGTCGTGAAATGGAAACCGCCATTGCCGACGGCCGAGTGAAGGTGAATAGCCAGGTCGCCAAACTGGGCGACCGAGTGGAAGCGCGGGATAAGGTCAGCTTTGATGACCGCCCGGTGACGCTGCGTCCGGAAGAGGAAGTGCCGCGTCGGGTCATTATGTACAACAAGCCAGAAGGCGAGCTGTGTACCCGTAAAGACCCGGAAGGCCGTCGCACGGTCTTCGAGCGCCTACCGCGTCTAAAAGGCGAGCGCTGGATTGCCATTGGCCGCTTGGACATCAACACCAGCGGCTTGCTGCTGTTCACCACCGACGGTGAACTTGCCAACCGCTTGATGCACCCCTCTACCCAAGTAGAGCGTGAGTACGCGGTGCGGGTCATGGGCGACGTCAAGCGTGAGCATATCGTCGCCATGGTCGACGGCGTCATGCTAGAAGATGGCCCAGCGCGCTTTACCGACGTGCAGGAGTTTGGTGGCGAAGGCATTAACACTTGGTTCCACGTGGTGATTCTGGAAGGCCGCAACCGTGAAGTGCGCCGCCTGTGGGAGTCCCAGGGGCTTACCGTTAGTCGCCTGAAGCGTGTGCGCTACGGCAACATCTTCCTCGACAAGCGGGCGAAAGCCGGTGAGTGGGTCGAGCTCTCTCAGGATGAGGTGGATGACTTAGCGACGCTGGCCAACCTGGAAACCCGCAAAGTGCCTGAGCTGACGCCAGATGAGAAGAACCGCTGGAGCCGCGACAAGCATAAGCGTCGTCCGGTGCAGGCGATGCGCAAGCCGAAACCCAAGCGCGGTTAAGCTAGGCGCGGTTCAAGCAGTGCGCTCTGCACGGGGTAAGGCTTTTTGGCACCGTGCAGAGCAGTAGATATAGACGAAAGATAAAAAAGGGCTTGCTATTCACAAGCTGTATCCGTACTATATGCATCCGTTCGGACGGGTCGTTAGCTCAGTTGGTAGAGCAGTTGACTTTTAATCAATTGGTCGTAGGTTCGAATCCTACACGACCCACCATCCGAAATAAGCAAGCGCATCAGGTAGTAGTTCGACCAATGCTTTGTTTTTAATATGTGTTTTGATGTGAGTTAGTGTAGAATTTGCTAGTCGTTTTTGATTAGCGCAGCAAAATTTGGGTCGTTAGCTCAGTTGGTAGAGCAGTTGACTTTTAATCAATTGGTCGTAGGTTCGAATCCTACACGACCCACCAAATTCCGACGCCCTTGGTAGCTTGCTGCCAGGGGCGTTTTGCTATGTGCATCGTGGTGCATGGCGAAGTGACGTTGTGCTTGCAGCAACGAAGGGTTGTCCACCACAATGTCATAACAACGACGTTATTGTCCTGACTCTCAGCAGTCAGGTTGGCAGCGTGCCACCGCGAGAGACGCAGCGGTCGTTGCCCCGAGTGCGGCGCATGCGGAGCGCATACGCCGTGACTGGTGTTTAACAGGGGGATTCCCTGTTCGTCACAGTGGTAGACACAATGACTATGATGACCTCTCAAGCTGAGCTAGACGCTCCGCTACCAAGCCCATACTGTCCTACCCGTATCCCTGCGGAAGACGAAGCGCGAGTGGCTGAGATCAAGCAGTTGCTCAAGGCGAATAACGCCGTTTTGGTAGCGCATTACTATACCGACGATGCCATTCAGCAGCTTGCTGAAGAGACTGGCGGCTGTGTGGCGGACTCCCTGGAAATGGCCCGCTTCGGTGCCCGTCACGATGCCACCACGCTGGTGGTTGCAGGCGTGCGCTTTATGGGCGAAACGGCCAAGATCCTTTCCCCAGAAAAGCGTGTGTTGATGCCTACGCTCGAAGCGACCTGCTCGCTCGATATTGGCTGCCCGATTGACGAGTTCAGCGCGTTCTGCGATGCCCATCCGGACCGTACCGTGGTGGTGTATGCCAATACCTCGGCGGCGGTAAAAGCGCGTGCCGATTGGGTCGTGACCTCTTCGATTGCCGTGGAGGTCATTGAGCACCTGCAGGCGAAGGGTGAAAAGATTTTGTGGGCACCGGATAAGCATCTGGGTGGCTATATTCAGAAAAAAACCGGTGCCGACATGCTGATGTGGGACGGTGCCTGCATCGTGCACGAGGAGTTCAAGGCGAGAGGTATCGAGGATCTAAAGCGCCTCTACCCAGATGCCGCCGTGCTCGTGCATCCGGAATCGCCGGAGGCCGTCGTCAAGCTGGCCGATGTGGCGGGTTCCACCTCGCAACTGATCAAGGCGGCGAAAACCCTGCCCAACGAGCAACTGATCGTAGCGACCGATCGCGGCATTTTCTTCAAGATGCAGCAGGCGGTGCCTGGCAAAACGCTCTTTGAAGCGCCCACTGCCGGTAACGGCGCGACCTGCCGCAGCTGTGCCCACTGCCCCTGGATGGCGATGAACGCGTTGGATAATTTGGCTGGCGCGCTGCGTGAAGGCAGCGGCGAGATCTTTGTTGATGATGCCTTGCGTCAGCAGGCGTTAAAGCCCCTTGAGCGTATGCTGAACTTTAACGCTTAAACATTAGCGCTTAAGTATCAGCGCTTTAATATCAGTACAACGTTTCTGCTGTAAGCCAAAAGCCCGAACGCGATGCGTCGGGCTTTTTTGTATGTTTTGCATGTGCTTTAGGGCGCTAAAACTTCTCTAGCGCCTCTCGGTACTCAAGAAACGCTTCTCTGCGCTGTTCAATGCGCGCTAGCGCCTGAGTGTCGTTTTCCTGCTGGGCGGCGTCTTTGGCAATACTTAACTGTCGAATGCCGCGGTCCACTCGACCGGTAAGCTGCAGGTGCTCGGCGCGGGCCAGGTGACCCCAGCCGTTAAACCCGCTGCGCCCGGCGGCCTCTGCCAGCAGGTTGAAGCCCTGGGGGCTTTCCGGGTGCTGCGTGGTGATATCTCGAAGCAGATCGTAAGCCGCTGCTGGATCGCGCTGTAGCTGCGCCTCCGCCAGGGTCAGCTGAGCAGGCAGATAGTTAGGCATCAGCCGCAGTAAACGCTGGCTGCGGGAAATGGCGTCATCGTAGCGTTGGGCTTCCAGGGCTACGTTCGCCGCGGAGGCGGGCAGCATGCCGTAATCAGGAAGCTCGTTGGCAAGCTGGTCGAGGGTTTGCAGCGCGCGGTCGGTTTGACCATTGTGCGCATCAATAAGTGCGTTGATATAACGCAGCGCAGGCTCCTCGGCATTCTCCTGAGCCAGCCGCGAAGCCGCTTGCTGGGGTGAATTGCGGTAAATGCTCAGCAAAGCGCGAGCGCGCATCATGTCGTAGAGCGTATCGCTGGTGTAGCGGCTGGCCACGCTAAGCTGAGAAACCCGCGCTTGGGCGTCGCTCAGGCGGCTATCTGACACAGGGTGGGTCAATAGAAATTCAGGCGGCGTGCCGCCTTGAAGCCGCGACAGGCGCTGCATGGTATCGAACATACGCACCATGGCCTCTGGGTCGTAGCCTGCCTCTGCCATGGCCTGTAGGCCAATACGGTCAGCCTCCTGTTCAAAACGTCTGGAGTAGGTGAGCTGGTCCTGAATAAGCGCCGCCTGAGAGCCTATGGCGGTGGCAATGCCTGCATCGCCGCCGCCGCTGGCAGCAATCAGCATACCCGCTAGCATAGCCGCCATGGCGGGCAGCTGGGTCTGTTCTGCACGGGCGCTGCCACGGGCGTAGTGGCGTTGGGAAAGGTGGCCAAGCTCGTGGGCAATCACCGATACAAAAGCGCCTTCATCTTCAGCAAAGGCAAACAGCCCTGAATTAATGCCCACCACGCCGCCGGGCACCGCAAACGCATTGAGCGAACGGTTATCCACCATCACCGTGGTGGTTTGCAGGCTGCCGAGCTGGCTGTAAGGAGCCAGGCGTGCCACCAGGCTCTCCAGGTAGTCGCTGACAATAGGATCCTGCCACTGAGGGGCCTGGGCACGAAACTGGCGCAGCCATGCGCGGCCAAGGCGAAACTCCTCATTGCTTACCGATGCCGATGCGCCCCCTAAACTGGGCAGTTGGTAGTCGTCATAGCTGTGGCTGGGCAAGCTAACGCACAAAGCGCTGAGCGAGAGCGCGAGCGTGCAGGCCCAGCGAGAGTAGGCGGGTCTAAAATGCAGCATGACATCCCCATTCGTTCGAATAATAGGCACGGCTAACAACGGTGTGACATTGATTCAGGCAGGGAAGTGCCGTTAAATCAATATCGCAGTGGGCATCGCAAAAAAACAGTTTATGCAACAATGCGATGGTTATGTAGCCATTGAACGATTTAGCATCATGGAAGCTGCCTTTGGGGGAGAGTATGTCTGAGCAAACAGCGTCAGGGTTAGCCGAAGGGCTTAAGCCCGATCAAGTGTTGGACGCCACCGGATTGCACTGCCCGCTACCGCTGCTAAAGGCGAAGCAGGCACTGGCAGGCCTTGCGCCAGGCCAACTGCTGGAAGTAAGTGCGACCGATGCGGGCTCGTGGCGGGATATGGCGGCATTTACTGAACTAAGCGACCATGTGATGGAAGCGCGGGTGCAACGCGGCGACGTGTATGTATTTTGGATTCGTAAAGCAGGGAACACCCACTCATGACCATGCGCAGTATTCTGAAAAGTTGGGTAGAGCGCTACTTTTCAGACGAAGAGGCGTTAATTCTTCTGGTGGTGCTGGTGGCAGGGTTTGCCGCCATTATTTGGTTTGGCCGCATGTTGGCACCGTTCTTTACTGCGTTGGTGCTGGCGTTTTTACTGCAAGGCGTGGTTAGCGCGCTCACGCGACGTCGAGTGCCGCATTTGCTGGCTGTCATTATGGTGTTTTTGGCATTTGTCAGCGTGCTGCTCACGCTAGCGTTTATCTTGATGCCGCTGATCTGGAATCAGCTGGTAGGGCTCGTTCAAGAGACGCCGCGCATGTTTGCCAGCGGCCAGGGCTGGCTAGATCAGTTGCAGGAGCGCTTCCCTAATATCGTGACGCCTGATCAGATGCAGAGCTGGATTGGCGTCGCCGGGCGGGAAATTAGCCAGCTAGGTCAGCGCGCCTTGACGCTCTCGTTGACCTCGCTTGGCAATGTCATGTCGTTGATCATCTATTTGGTGTTAGTGCCGATTTTGGTCTTTTTTATGCTGAAAGATCGTGAGGCGCTGGTGGGCTTTACGCTCTCGCTGCTGCCGCAGAAGCGTACGCTGCTGACGCGCATCTGGCATGAAATGGATCGCCAAATCGCCAACTATATTCGCGGTAAGTCCATTGAGATCGTCATCGTTGGCACGGTGGCGTATATCACCTTTGCCTTTTTTGGCTTGCCCTATACGGCGCTACTGGCCGTGCTGGTCGGTTTTTCCGTATTGGTGCCCTACATTGGCGCGGCGGTGGCAACCATCCCCGTGGCGGCGGTAGCGGGCTTCCATTTCGGTATTAGCGAGCAGTTTGTCTACGTTTTAGTGGCCTACGGCGTGCTGCAGGCACTGGATGGCAACGTACTTGCCCCCGTGCTGTTCTCAGAAACCAATAACATCCACCCGGTCTCGATTATCGTTGCGGTGCTGTTCTTTGGCGGTATTTGGGGATTCTGGGGGGTGTTTTTTGCCATTCCGCTTGCCACGCTGCTGAAAGCGCTGGTGTATGCATGGCCAAGAGGGCTTGAAGGCCGACAAACATCGCAGGTGCCACCGCTGAAGCAGGATTAGCCGTGAGCATGGCTGTGCCCCGATATGGGCACAGCCAGCGGTGCATTATTACTGGCTATTAAGTGCCTGCGCCGCGCTTAGTACCTCATCTACGTGGCCAGGAACTTTAACGCCGCGCCACTCTTGGGCAAGCTTGCCATCCTGGTCGATCAAGAAGGTGCTACGCTCGATGCCCAGGTGCTCTTTGCCGTACATTTTCTTGAGTTTGATCACATCAAACAGCTGACAAACGGTTTCGTCTTTGTCGGAAATCAGCGCAAAGTTGAAATCCTGCTTGGCTTTGAAGTTTTCCTGGGCGCGCAGACCGTCCCGGGAGACACCGATGACCACGGTGTTGGCAGCATCGAAGGCAGTTTTGCGATCACGGAAGTCGCCGCCCTCGGTGGTGCAGCCTGGCGTGCTGGCTTTCGGATAGAAGTAGATGACTACCTGCTTGCCACGCAGTTCCGACAGCGTGATGGTGGTGTCGCCGGTGGCTGGGGCGGAAAAATCAGGGACGGGCTTGCCGAGTTCAATCGCCATAAAGGCTCCTTATAGGGGTGACTTTCATAGAAAATTACACGCAAGCGCTGCGCTGCTGTCAAAGCGTTAAGTAAACTCGCAGCGCTTTACGCTGTACAGGCTCGAATCGCCTGAGTACCATTTGCTGTTTGTGGGCAGGGGTGATCGCGCTCCTTCAAAGTATCAACGCCGCGTCTTAACTCAATGTGCGTCATTGCACCCTACGTGGCAGCTTGATTTCAACTTTTTGCAGGTGAGGAAAATACGGATGATCACAGGCAGCATTGTCGCCCTGGCGACGCCGATGAAAGTCAATGGCGACATCGACTGGGAGGCGCTTCGTCGTCTGGTGAACTTCCACCTCGATAATGGCACTGATGCCATCGTCGCTGCGGGCACCACGGGTGAACCCACGACCATGTCCTTTGCTGAGCACTTTGATGTGATCCGCAGCGTGGTTGAAGAAGTCAATGGTCGCATTCCTGTCATTGCCGGTACCGGGGCGAACGCTACCTCGGAAGCCGTTGAGCTGGCGCGCTACGCCAGTGAAGTGGGCGCGGACTACTGCCTATCCGTCTGCCCCTACTACAATAAGCCTACCCAGGAAGGCCTGTACCAGCACTTTAAAGCGGTCGCTGAAGGTAGCAAACTTCCAGTCATTATGTACAACGTTCCTGGCCGCACTTGCTCCGATCTCTACAACGAGACGGTGGTGCGCTTAGCGGAAGTGAACAACATTATCGGCCTGAAAGATGCTACCGGGAACCTTGAGCGCGCTGAGGATCTAATCTCACGCCTGAAAGGCAGCGATTTCATGCTCTACTCGGGTGATGACGCAACGGCCTGCGATTTCATGCTAATGGGTGGGCATGGTGATATCTCCGTGACCGCGAACGTTGCCCCCAAAGCCATGCATGACCTGTGCGCGGCTGCTGTGGCTGGCGATGCCGACAAGGCTCACCAAATTAATACGCGCTTGATGCCGCTGCACACTAACCTAGGCATTGAATCTAATCCCATTCCCGTAAAGTGGGCGCTGCACCGCATGGGTTACATGGAAGCAGGTATTCGTCTGCCGCTGACGTGGCTGTCGGAGAAGTACCACGGCACGGTAAGCGAAGCACTGCAGCTGGCGGGCGTCGTAGAGGAGTAACCCGGCGCTCGAAACCCTTTTGCTACCCGGTGATAGCATGGCCTTCCGGGTAACTGATCTGTTGACTGTTAAGGTGGCTTGATGAGCTCTGTGCTTGAACAACGTGCGCTTAAATGGATACCGCTGGCACTCGCAGCTGCTGTCACACTGGCAGGTTGCGCGCGCGATGGTTATTACCACGACCGCAACTTGGACTACACCGAAGCGGCTCCTGCGCCGCCCCTCGTGCTGCCTGAAACCCGTAATACGCAGCGTTACCAAGATGCCATGCCCGTTCCCCAGGTAGCGTTGCAGGGTTCACAGCTTGACGAACCGGCAGAGATTGAACCGCCGCAGTCGTTGGCCATTGGTGGTGGATTAGAGCCTGAGTACGTTGAGCGCCGTCAGGTGGGCGATCAAAGTTGGTTAGTAGTTGCCGCCGATCCCGGTACCGTTTGGCCACAACTGGAAGCGTTTGTACGCAGCCGCCAGCTTCCTGTTCAAGAGAGCAGTGCCAACCAAGGCGTGATCGTGACCCCGCAAGCGACGTTGCGCCTGCAGAGTGCCCTACGCGCTGGTAGCAGCGAAGTGCGCTGTGACCAGAGTGGGCAAAGTGCTGAGAGCTGCTTAACGGCACTAGAGCAGTATCTGGGCGCGCGTAGCGCAACGGCTAGCTCCTCTTCCTGGACCGCTCAGCGCTTGGCTAGCGAGCAAACACTGCAACTGCGTCAACAGGGCGATGAGTGGGAAGTGCTGATTCCGCAACCCATCGACCGCGTTTGGGCGGAGCTGAACCACTACCTCTCTCTTGATTTCACCCAAGAGGGGCAGCGTAATCTGCTCGCGACCTCCGCCGATGACTATGAGTTCTTGGTGGAGTACATGACGGAAACTGAGCGTGGGCGCAACCCGTTGCAGATCGTCTTTAGCCCTGATGTTCGTCGCATGTCGCAGCAGATTCGACTAGCGCTTGAGCCCAACGGTGACCAGACCGTGCTGCGGGCTATCAACGCCAGCGAGCGTAGTTTTAGCGCTGATGATCAGCGCGAGTTGCTTGAGCGCGTCTCCGGCTACTTACGTTAACCCTTTGACTCTCACTTTCTCACGGAGCCTCCATGGAAAAGCGCCAAGAACTCTATGCCGGCAAGGCAAAATCTGTCTACACCACTGACGATCCTGACCTGCTGGTACTGCAATTTCGTGATGACACCAGCGCTTTCGATGGTAAAAAGAAAGAGGCGCTGGCCCGTAAGGGGATGGTGAACAACATTTTTAACGCTTTCATCATGGAGCGTTTAGAAGAGGGCGGTATCCCGACGCATTTTGAGAAGCAGCTTTCCGACAACGAGAGTCTGGTCAAAAAAATGCAGATGATTCCGGTCGAGTGCGTGGTGCGCAACATTGCCGCAGGTGGTTTGGTGAAGCGACTGGGCGTGGATGAGGGGATCGCCCTTAACCCGCCGACCTTTGAGCTGTTCTTAAAGAACGATGAGAAGGGCGACCCAATGATCAATGAGTCGCTGGCGGAAACTTTTGGCTGGGCAACACCCGAGCAGCTCGCCAAAATGAAGACGTTAACTTTTAAGGTGAATCACATCCTCAAACAGCTGTTTGCCGAAGGCGATATGCTGCTGGTGGATTACAAGCTGGAGTTCGGTGTGTTCAAAGGCGAGGTGGTGCTGGGTGATGAGTTCTCCCCGGATGGCTGCCGTTTATGGGATGCCAACACCCGCGAGAAGCTGGATAAGGACCGCTTCCGTCAGGGGTTGGGTGGCGTCATTGAAGCCTACGAAGAAGTCGGCCGTCGTCTAGGGATTACCTTTCCCGCCTAACGTGTTTCGTTAGTCAGCGTATCGATCGCCACCACCTTCAGGGTGGTGGCGTCGTTTGCAAGGGGTGTTTCTTTTACCGCTTGGAATTTCACGTCTATATCCCGCAGTCGTACCCCATAAATGCGCCCACTCTGCTCCTCACGCTGGTAAGCCGGGCGTGGGTCTTGACCTAACACCTGCTCAATTAGCGCGTAGAGCGACGCTCCGTCGGCGCGGGCGGCAAGGCTGGCCTGGGCGGCCTGGCTAAAGCTCACGGGCAGCAGTGACGGGGCGCTGGGGGCAAATCCCGCCCGCGCCTCGGGCTTCGCTTCGGCCCAGGGCAGGTAGGGTTTAATATCGACCACTGGCGTGCCGCTGACTAAGTCACAGCCTGCCAAGTGCAAACTCACCCCTTGCTGAGTATCAATGTGCGATAGCTCAATCAACGAAAGCCCCAACCGGTTAGGGCGATGGGTGCTGCGGCTGGCAAAGACACCGACTTTACGGTTGCCACCCAGGCGCGGCGGGCGCACTAAGGGCGTCCACCGGGTTGGGCTTTGATGAAAGATAAATGATATCCATAGGTGGCTAAAGTCTTCCAAGCCCCGTACGGTGAGAGGATCATCAAACGGCGCTGTGAGCACTAGACGTGCATTGGCCGCTGGCGCTAACCCTGGCTGGCGGGGGACGCCGAATTTATCCGGATAGTCGCTGATGATATGACCAATGGGCGTCAGCGCAAATGACGCGCTATCTGAACGATCGTGCATAGCACTGCCTTTTGAAGGTTGGTCGGTGCCAACGTGGTCAACGAAGTCGTGGGTATTTAGTAATGTAGCGATGAGTATAAAATAGCCAACTGGCGGCAGACAGTGAGTTGTCCGTTGCCAGCCGCTAAATCGCATTGAGGCGAAGCATGTTGAAAACGAACGAACGCGCACCATCCCCTGCGCCCACCGCCCGCGTTACCTATCGCGCGGCGTTAGCCAAGGATGCCGCTGATCAGGCGGAAGTATTTTACCATGCCGTCATGCAGGGGGCGGCCACCCATTACGGGTTGGATGAGCGCCGCGCCTGGGCCAATGCGCTACCCCGCGAGGCGAGCGCCTGGGCGGCGCGCCAAGCGCTATACACTACGCTGGTAGCCGCTTGTGATGGCCGATGCGTCGGTTTTTTAGAGCTTAATATCAGCGCTGGACGTATTGAGACCCTCTACGTGTGGCCGTCATTAGCGGGACGCGGCATAGGCACCACGCTACTGATCCATGCCGAGCGTATTCTGCTGGAACATGGCGTGTCTCAGGTGGAGATTGAAGCAAGCTTGGTGCTTTATGAGCGCCTGCTGCGCCGAGGGTTCGATAACCTCGGCGAGCAGTGGGTGGAACGCAGTGGTGAAATGCTTCAACGCTACCGGCTGGTGAAACAGCTCAGCGCGGTGGAAACCTAACGGCTAAACGTTAAAGGTTTGAGTGATCCGCATCGACAGGTCAATGGATTTGACGTCTTTCGTCAGCGCGCCGCTGGAGATGCAATCGACCCCCGTGTCGGCAATCGCTCTCAGCGTCGTGTCATCGACGTTGCCAGAGGCTTCCAGCGTGGCACGGCCGCCGTTGATTTCTACCGCTACGTGGAGATCTTCAATGGCGAAGTTATCCAGCATAACGATGTCGGCACCTGCCGCCAGCGCTTGGTCCAACTCCTCGAAGGTTTCGACTTCCACTTCTACCGGCAGGTCGCTGGCTAGTTTGCGGGCTTGGGCAATGGCTGCCTGAATGCCGCCACAGGCGGCAATGTGGTTCTCTTTGATCAAAAATGCATCCCACAAGCCGATACGGTGGTTGTGCCCTCCACCGCAGGTAACGGCGTACTTTTGGGCCAGCCGCATGCCGGGGAGTGTTTTGCGCGTATCCAGTAGCCGCACACCGGTGCCTTCGATTAAATCTACGTAGCGACGCGTGGCAGTGGCCGTGGCTGACAGCGTTTGCAGCATGTTCAGCGCTGCGCGTTCACCGGTCAGCAGGCTACGGGCCGGGCCTTCAATCTCTAAAAAACACTGCTCCGCATCTAAAGTATCGCCGTCAGCAGCCTGCCAGCGTAATGTCACGCGGCTATCCAAACGACGAAAAATTTCATCAACCCAGGCAACTCCGCAGAGCACGGCAGGTTCACGGGTAATCACCTTAGCGGTTGCCCACTGGTTCTCAGGAATCAGCTGAGCCGTGATATCTCCCGCGCCAACGTCTTCCGCTAACAGGCGGGCAGCACAGGCGCGAATCTCTTCAGCAAGAGCAGTTTGATAATCCATAGCGGTGAGGTCTCTGGGCGTCGTCTTCGATGACGGGCATTATAGTGAAACAGAACGCTAACGTAGAGGAGCGTGTGCGATCATGAACCAAGAAAACAGGGCAGGGCAGTGGTCCAGGGCACGGCAGGTAGCGTCGCCTAACCAGGATACACGCCCTCACGGCGAGGTGTCGCTGCTGCTCTTGCACGCCATTAGCCTGCCGCCTGGGCAGTTCTCGGGCGATGCTATAGAAGCGCTGTTTACCAATCGCTTGGACCCAAACGAGCACCCTTTTTTTGCTGAGATTGACCATTTGCTGGTCTCGGCGCATCTGCTGATTCGCCGGGACGGCGAGTGCATTCAGTTTGTCGATAGCGATCAGCGAGCCTGGCATGCTGGTCGCTCCTGCTGGTGGGACTCCGCGCTGAGCGTATGGCGATCAAAGCTCAATGATTTTTCTGTGGGCATCGAACTTGAGGGCGATGATTGCACTCCCTTTACCAAAGCGCAGTACTCTGCCCTGGTCGAAGCCACCTGCTGGCTGATGGCACGCTATCCTGCATTAACGACCCAGCGAATCACCAGCCATGCCAAAGTGGCCCCGCTGCGTAAAACCGATCCAGGGCCCGCCTTTGATTGGGCTTACTTTCGCCAGCAGTTGGCACGGCGTTTAATGGATAAAAGTGTTGGTTAAAAACACCCTTTAAGTGGTTCTGGTGGCAGACAATAAAACGGTAGTTTAACTACATTCAGAAGGCGTTAGCTGCAGCGATAAAGGTCTTATAAAGCGCTTATGTTGCAGTGCAATAGTTTGTTTTCGATGGCTTTTTGCGGCGTGCCGGAATTGGCAGCGTGGCGACTTTGCGGTATCTTCGCATATACAAAAGGCTAATTTTTACCAAATACCTGTAGCTTAACTACATTCATGAAAGCGTAGCTCATTGAATGTAGGGTGAAAATCCCCTGCTCGATGCATCGCGTCGGCTATTCACAGGCCTGTGGTGGCCAAACACTGCAGCCGCCCCAGGCCCGAAGGGTTGGCGGGGCTCATTGTCATTTATCGTCATTCGGAGAGACCTCTATGAGTCTGGAGACAAGAGAAGATCTCGATCCGGTCGAAACCACGGAGTGGCTGGAATCCCTGGAATCGGTACTGGATCGTGAGGGCGAAGATCGTGCCCGCTACCTGATGACCCGCCTGGCGGATCGCCTGCGCCGGGACGGGATGAAGGTGCCCTTCTCGGTGACAACCCCCCACCGTAATACGATCCCGGTTCATCGCGAAGCGCCCATGCCGGGCGACTTGTTCATGGAGCGTCGCATTCGCTCCCTGATTCGCTACAACGCGATTGCCCAGGTGATTCGTAACAACCGGGCCAACCCGGGCTTGGGGGGCCACATTGCAAGCTTCATGTCGTCCGCCACGCTGTACGACGTGGGCTTCAACCACTTCTTCCGCGCCCCCAAAGGCGACTTTGAAGGCGACCTGGTTTACATTCAGGGCCACGTGGCACCAGGTATCTATGCGCGCTCCTTCCTGGAAGGCCGCCTGACCGAAGAGCAGATGGACAAGTTCCGTCGTGAAGTCGACGGCGATGGCCTTTCTTCCTACCCGCACCCGTGGCTGATGCCGGACTACTGGCAGTTCCCCACGGTCTCCATGGGGCTTGGCCCGATTCAGGCTATCTACCAAGCCCACGTGATGAAGTACCTGCATCACCGTGAGCTGAAAGACATGCACGACCGCAAGATCTGGTGCTTCATGGGCGACGGCGAGTGTGACGAGCCGGAATCCCTAGGCGCGATCTCCCTGGCGGGCCGTGAGAACCTCGATAACCTGATCTTCGTGATCAACTGTAACCTGCAGCGCCTGGACGGCCCGGTACGCGGCAACTCCCGCGTTATGGACGAGTTCGAAGGCGTCTTCCGCGGTGCCGGTTGGAACGTGATCAAGGTCGTTTGGGGTCGTCTCTGGGATCCGCTGTTCGAGAAGGACAAGAAAGGCATCCTTCAGAAGCGCATGGACGAGGCGGTCGACGGCGAGTACCAGAACTACAAGGCGAACGGCGGTGCTTACACCCGTGAGCACTTCTTTGGTAAGTACCCAGAAACCGAAGCGATGGTCAAAGACCTCTCCGACGAGGATATCTGGAAGCTCAACCGGGGTGGCCACGACCCGTTCAAGGTCTACGCGGCGTACCACGAAGCGGTCAACACCAGCAACGGCAAGCCCACGGTCATCCTGGCGCACACCGTCAAAGGGTACGGCATGGGCAGCGGCGATGGCGAAGCCGCCAACGAAGCCCACCAGGTCAAGAGCATGGAGTACGAAGCGCTGAAGAAATTCCGCGACCGCTTCGGCATTCCGCTCACCGACGAGCAGCTCAAAGACGTGCCGTACTACAAGCCGGAAGAGGACTCTCCCGAGCTCAAGTACATGCACCTGCAGCGCGAGCGTCTCAACGGCTACCTGCCGAGCCGCCGCAGCGATTTCGAAGCGCTGGAAATCCCCAGCCTGGAAGACAAGACGTTTGCTTCTCAGATGGGCGGTTCCAAAGGCCGCGAAATTTCGACCACCATGGCCTTCGTGCGTATCCTGAACGGCTTGGTGAAAGACAAGCAGCTGGGCAAGCAGGTTGTGCCGATTGTCCCCGATGAGGCCCGTACCTTCGGTATGGAAGGCATGTTCCGCCAGCTGGGTATCTACACTGCCGAAGGTCAGAAGTACGAGCCGGTCGATAAAGGCCAGATCATGTACTACCGCGAGGACCAGAAAGGTCAGGTACTCGAGGAAGGCATTACAGAGGCAGGCGCGATGTCGGCGTGGATCGCCGCCGCAACTTCCTACAGCAACAACAACGTCACCTTGCTGCCGTTCTACATCTACTACTCGATGTTCGGCTTCCAGCGTATTGGTGATTTGGCATGGGCCGCAGGCGACCTGCAGGCGCGTGGCTTTATGGTCGGCGGCACCGCCGGGCGTACCACGCTCAACGGCGAAGGCCTGCAGCACCAGGATGGCCACAGCCTGATTCAGGCCTCCACCATCCCCAACTGCCGCAGCTACGACCCGACGTACGCTCATGAAGTTGCGGTCATCGTGCAAGACGGTCTGAAGCGCATGTTCACGGACAAAGAGAACTGCTTCTACTACCTGACCGTGATGAACGAGAACTACGAGCACCCCGAGCTTGAGAACGTACCGGCCGACGACATCGTCAAGGGCATGTACCTGCTTAAAGAGACGAAGGGTGACAAAGGGCGCGTTCAGCTGCTGGGTTCCGGCACCATTCTGCGTGAAGTGGAAGCTGCCGCTGAGCTGCTGGCCAACGACTGGGGCATCGGGGCGGACATCTGGAGCGTGACCAGCTTCAACGAGCTGCGTCGTGAAGCGCTGCTGCTGGAGCGTGAAGCGTTCCTCAACCCGGATGCCGAAGCCAACAAGCCCCACGTTACCAAGTGCCTGGAAGGTCGTGATGGTCCGGTGATTGCGTCTACCGACTACATGAAGCTCTACGCGGATCAAGTACGTGCTTGGGTGCCCAGTGATTACACCGTGTTGGGTACCGACGGCTTTGGTCGTTCTGATACCCGCGAGAAGCTGCGCTACTTCTTCGAAGTAGACCGCTACTTCGTCACCGTTGCTGCGCTGCGTGCCCTGGCCGACCGTGGTGAAATTGATCGCAAGCAGGTTGGCGAAGCGCTGAAGAAATATGGCATCGATGCCAACAAGCCGAACCCGCTGACCAGCTAAACCGCTGCCCGGCGGGCAGATGTCCGCCGGCTCGATCCGATTTGGAAGGAGCGCGACCTTGAGTAGCGAAATCATCAAAGTTCCCGACATCGGTGGGGATACCGATGTCGAAATCATCGAGATTGCGGTGTCAGAAGGCGACGTCATCGAAGCGGAAGACACCCTGATCACTCTGGAATCCGACAAAGCCAGCATGGATGTACCGGCCCCGAAAGGCGGCAAGGTGGTCAAAGTGTTGGTGAAAGAGGGCGATAAAGTCTCCGAAGGCGACGATATCGTTGAGCTGGAAGTGGAAGGTGGCGGTGAGAGCGATGCCGAGCCAGAAGCCGCCGCAGAAGACAGCCAGCCCGAAGCCGACGCGCCCGCCAAGCAGCCAGAAGCGGCCCCTGCGCCGAAGAAAGCCAGCGGTGGCAAGCAGACCGTCGACATCAAGGTGCCTGACCTTGGCGGCTCCGATAACGTCGAGATCATCGAAGTCGCCGTGAGCGAAGGCGATGACGTCAACGCTGAAGACCCGTTGATCACCCTGGAGTCTGACAAGGCTTCCATGGACGTGCCTAGCCCGCACAGCGGTAAGATCGTGTCGCTAACGGTGAAAGAGGGCGACACCGTTTCCGAAGGCGACGTGATTGGCCAGATGGAGATCGCGGGCGAAGGTGACGATACCGACGACGCGGACGCGCCTGAGCAGGCTGACGAGTCTGCCACCGCTAACCAATCTGCCGACGCCGAAGACGATGCGGCCGAAGAAGAGGGCGGCAGCGGCGAGCCCGAACGCAAAGAGATTCGCGTGCCGGATCTGTCAGGCTCTTCTGACGTGCCGATTATCGAAATTGGTGTTGCCGCTGGCGATGAAGTTGACATCGAAGACCCGCTGATCACTCTGGAGTCTGACAAAGCCTCCATGGACGTGCCAAGCCCCTTCAAGGGCAAGATTCTGGAGCTCACCGTCAAAGAGGGTGATACGGTCTCCGAAGGTGACGTGATCGGCTATATGGAAGTCGCGGGTGCCAAGAAAGCCGCACCCAAAAAAGCGGCTCCTGAAAAGGCGGATAGCAAGCCGCAGAGCGCACCCAGCGCCAAGCAGGCTTCTCCGGCGGGTTCTCCCAGCCCCGAAGCGCAAATGGCCGCGCATAAGCCGCGTGACGGCAAGCTGGTTCACGCAGGACCCGCAGTACGCATGCTGGCCCGTGAGCTAGGCGTCGACCTTGGCCTCGTGAAGCCCAGCGGCCCGAAAGACCGCGTGCTGAAAGAGGACGTACAAGCGTACGTTAAGCAAGCCATTGCGAACCAGGGCAAAGCCCAGGCAGCCGCTCCTGCTGCCAGCGGTGGTGCAGGTATCCCCGCCGTGCCGGAAGTCGACTTCAGCCAGTTTGGTGACGTGGAAGAGAAGCCGATGGGTCGCCTGCTCAAGATGGGCGCAACGAACCTGCACCGCAGCTGGCTCAACGTACCCCATGTGACTCAGTTCGATGAAGCCGACATCACCGAGCTTGAGAACTTCCGTAAAGCTATGAAGGCGGAAGCCGAAGCCCAGGGAGCCAAGCTCACGCCGCTGCCCTTCCTGGTCAAGGCGTGTGCCTTTGCACTGCGCAAGTTCCCGCAGTTCAACGTCAGCTTGAAAGGCGACGGCGATACGCTGGTATGGAAGAAGTACGTCCATATCGGTATCGCGGTGGATACGCCGGACGGTCTGATGGTGCCCGTGCTGCGCGACGCCGATAAGAAGTCCTTGATTGAGATTGCCAAGGAGATGGCGGAGCTGGGCAAGAAAGCGCAAACCAAGAAGCTCAAGCGGGAAGAGATGACCGGTGGCTGCTTCACCATTTCGAGCCTGGGTTCGATTGGTGGCACGGCCTTCACGCCGATCGTCAACGCCCCTGAGGTCGCGATCTTGGGTGTATCGAAAGCGCAGATGAAGCCGGTATGGGATGGCAGTGCTTTCCAGCCGCGCTTGATGATGCCGCTGTCACTCTCCTACGATCACCGCGCGATCAACGGTGCGGATGCAGCGCGATTCACCGCCTTCCTGGCGGACGTGCTCACCGATATCCGTCGCTTGCTGCTGTAAGCGATCATACGAGCAAGCCACAAGCGGCGCCCTTTCGGGCGCCGCTTGTGTTTAAACGGCTTAGCCGTGTAAACGGTGGCTTGGCGCAAACAGGGTGACCAAAGTACTAACGCTGGCCACTTTGCTGTTTTTGCTCAAAAAAACACAAAATAATCGTGCTCTCAGGCTTTTGGGGAGTTGTGTCGCCTGAACGGCACGGTTATTGTCGGTTCATTGATTTCATCTATCACTACCATTCAAGACGATCATTCAAGGAGCAGTGCCATGCGTTTAATCCTGTTGGGTGCCCCCGGCGCAGGGAAGGGGACTCAGGCTCAGTTTATTTGTGAGCAGTTCAAGATTCCCCAAATTTCCACCGGGGATATGCTGCGCGCCGCTATCAAGGACGGCACTGAGCTGGGCCTGAAGGTTAAAGAGATTATGAACAGCGGTGGTCTGGTGTCGGATGACATCATCATCGACCTGGTCAAAGAGCGTATTAGCCAGCCCGACTGTGAGAATGGGTTCCTGTTTGACGGCTTCCCGCGCACCATTCCTCAGGCAGATGCCATGAAGGAGGGCGGTGTGAAACTCGATCACGTACTGGAAATCGCCGTGCCGGATGAAGAGATCGTCAGCCGTTTGGCAGGTCGCCGCGTACACCCGGCCTCTGGTCGCGTGTATCACATCGAGCACAATCCGCCCAAAGAACCGGGTAAAGACGATGTGACCGGTGAAGCGCTGATCCAGCGTGAAGACGACCAAGAGTCCACGGTGCGTAACCGCCTGTCGGTCTACCACGAACAAACCGCGCCGCTGGTGGACTACTACCAGCAGTGGGCGAAAGAGGACCCGGCCGCCGCGCCGCAGTATCACCGCGTCGAAGGCGTGGGCAGCGTGGCGGACATCACGCGCCAGGTGAAAGAAGCGCTGAGCTAAGCGCGCCGCAGCGTCACGTGTCACGATGGCCCGCAGGCTTCCTGCGGGCCATCGTCGTTTCAGGCGTGTGACGGTATACTAGAGGCCTATTTTTACGGAGTGCAACACCGCTATGTCGTCGTTATACCTTCTGGCACTGGATGCCTCCTCCAGCGCCTGTTCTGCGGCTTTGCTCCGCCAAGCAAGCGGTCAGCGTGACTGTTTGGCGCGCTATGAAATGACGCCACGCGCGCACACCAAGCGCTTGATGCCGATGGTGGACGAGCTGCTCGCTGATGCGGGCATTGCCCCTCAAGCGCTGAACGCCATTGCGTTCGGGCGTGGTCCCGGTTCGTTTACCGGCCTGCGCATTGCGGCCGGTGCTGCCCAAGGCCTGGCGTTTGGCTTGGACTGCCCGCTGCTCAGCATTTCGACCTTGGAGGCGCTCGCGCTACAAGCGCATCGGCGTTATCACTTTCGCCATGTAGTCACCGCGTTGGATGCGCGCATGGGCGAAGTGTATGCGGCCACCTGGCACTGCTTGAACGATACCCTAAGCTTACAAAGTGACGAGGTCGTCATCGCGCCCGGTGCATTCCGCTTGCCGGCCGACGAGACCGATTGGGTGGGCGTAGGCTCGGGCTTTAGCCTGTGGGATGAGTTTGCTGTCGGCGTGCAGGCCAGTATGTCGCAACATCTCACGGACTTAGAACCGCGCGCAGAGGAGATGGCCTGGCTGGCCGCGCGCGACTTGGACGCAGGCTTAGGCCGGGCGGCCCATGAAGCGCAGCCGGTGTACTTGCGCAATAATGTTGCCTGGAAAAAACCGGCATGAGCCAGCCGGTGCCACAGGTGGCCCTGCCGCCAGGGCTAACCCTGGGGTATGTGAATGGTCAGCTTGCCTTAGCGGGGGATGAGCGCCAGTACGGCAAGCCGCTCAGCGTTGATTTTGTCTCGGGCAAGGCCGCGCACCGCCGTCAGTTCGGCGGCGGCCGTGGGCAATTGGTGGCCAAAGCCTGCGGGCTTACCAAGGGCATCACGCCGAGCGTGGTTGATGCCACAGCAGGCCTTGGCCGCGACGCCTTTGTGTTGGCAAGCCTAGGCGCGCAGGTGCTAATGATTGAGCGGGTCGAAGCCATTGCGGCGCTGCTGCAAGATGGCCTTGAACGTGCCGCTAGCGCAGATGAAACGGCATTGATTGCCGGGCGAATGGCACTTCGCCATGGCGACGCCGCGGAACAGTTGGCAGCTCTCATCGCTGATGCTGAGTTTGCGCCTCAGGTCATTCATCTGGACCCCATGTTCCCCCATCGCGAAAAGTCCGCGCTGGTGAAAAAAGAGATGCGCGTGTTTCGTGAGCTGGCCGGGGATGATGACGATGCCCCGCGCTTATTAGCAGCGGCGCTGGAGGTGGCAACCCACCGCGTGGTGGTGAAACGCCCGCGTAAGGCGCCGCCCATTGCTGGGCCTGCGCCGCAGCACACGCTGGAAGGCAAAACGAGCCGCTACGATCTGTACGTTCATCGTTCACTCAGCCGCTGAGCGTGGATGAAGCAGCGTAGCAAGAGAAGGAGTCTCTATGCAGCACGAGTGGCGAGAAGGAAATCGTGTGATTCTGCTGCCGGAAGCATCGCGCTTTTTACCGGCGATGTTTGAGGCGGTGAGTCAGGCGCAGCACTACGTGCTGGTGGAGCTCTATTTGATGGAGTCCGGCGAGCTCGCAAACCAAGTCATTGACGCGTTAGAAGCCGCAACGCGGCGAGGGGTGAAAACCTATCTATTGCTAGATGGCTATGGCGCCATGGGGTTGGAGCGAAGCGACCGTGAACGTTTGCAGGCAGCGGGCGTGGCCTTGCAGCTGTTCAACCCGATTGGCTTCCACTCGCTGGCACGCAATCTTAGCCGTGACCACCGCAAGATCGTGGTGGTGGATGGCGAGGTAGCCTTCACGGGCGGGTTTGGCGCGGTGGATGAATTCCTGGAGGCCTGGTACGAAATCGCCGCCCGGGTCGAAGGGCCCGTGGTGGCCGACTGGGAGGCGCTGTTTCGTCGCTTGTGGTGTTCGCGGCTGACCCGCTATGCGTCCCCGCAAGGGCCGCGTCTGGCACTGCCGGAGGCGCGGGTAGCCGAGCCGCAGGAAGAGGGTGTCAGGGGCAGGGTCATCTCGGGGCGTGGCTATCGCTACCAGGCCATTCGGCACTCACTCTACGCGCGGGTCCACCAGTCTCGCCAACGACTGTGGTTATGTACGCCCTATTTTGTGCCGACATTTGCGCTGCGTCGTCGCCTGATTCGAGCCGCCCAGCGAGGCGTCGACGTTCGTCTGCTACTGCCCGGTGCCAAGCACGACCACCCCGGCGTGCGCTATGCGGGTCAGCGTTTTTATCAAGGGCTGCTGAGAGCGGGCGTGCGTATTTTCGAGTTCCAGCCGACTTTTATACACGCCAAGTTCGTCCTGGCCGATGAGTGGGTTAGCCTCGGCTCCTGTAACTTTGACCACTGGAACCTACACTGGAACCTAGAGGCCAATCAGGAGATCGAGGACTCGGCGTTTGCCTGCGAAGTGCAGGCGCTTTTCGAGCGTAACTTTGCCGCCAGCCAAGAGGTGGATGCCCATGCCTGGGCCGCGCGGCCCTGGTGGCAGCGCGCCCGGGAGTGGGTATATGGCGCGCTGGATGGCCTGGTGACGCGGCTCAAGTAGCGGCTACTTGCGCTTTTTGCCCTTGGCAGGGGTTTTCTTGCGGGGCTTGGGTTTGGGCGTCTCGGGGGGTACGCGGTAGTGCAGGTAGAGGTCGAGCACCAGTTCGGGCAGCTGGGCCACCAGCGCTTCCTGATTGGCCTGATCGCTGGCCATCTCGGCCATGTCGGGTTCGTCGTCAAACAGACCCGAGAGCAGCATGAAGGGCAGCAGCAGGGTGGCGGCTGCCTCTTCGTCATCCTGGAACCAGGCGCTCTCGTCGCTGAATACGCCCTCCATAAAGCCTGCACACCAGTCGCCAATAGGGGTTTCCTCGGCGGGCAGGCCATCCAGCGTTAGCTCGAAGGGCAGCTCCGGTAGGCCACCTTGCTCCAGTACCGCCATGGTGTTGTCGCGCAGTAGCGTCAGCAGCTGGATGATCTCTTCGCGCTCGGCGGCGTCGCGGTAGTTGGGTTCGCCTTGGAATAGCTCCTCTAGCCACTGCTCGGTGGGCTGCTCGCTAGGGGCAACCGCCAAGGCGACTAGAAAGCCATGGGCCGAGATCAGATCGAGGGCATCTTCGCCCACTTGCTCTGAATCGAGAAAATCATCCAGCCTGTCGAGCTGTTCATCATCAAGCAGCGGCTGAGGCGGGGCATTGTCGGGCGAGTTTGCTTCGGTCACGGTATTGCGCTCTGCCATGGGGAGCCTCGTGGTCAACGTCATCTTTGAAAACCGCTGTCGATCCGTCACAATCGAGCAACGTTACTAATGGCTAGTTTATCACTAATGAAGACGTCACCACTGCCCCCTTGGCCGCGCGATGAGCTCATGTCGCGTTCTCATGACGCGCTGCTTCAGGCGGCTCAAGAGCGCGTGGCGCAGGCCCTGGCACGCTGCCGAGAAGTCTACCCAGC
Source organism: Halomonas sp. Cn5-12 (assembly GCF_021532545.1). Lineage (NCBI taxonomy): Bacteria > Pseudomonadati > Pseudomonadota > Gammaproteobacteria > Oceanospirillales > Halomonadaceae > Halomonas > Halomonas sp. Cn5-12. The sequence goes on along the minus strand of NZ_JAKGAY010000006.1, from coordinate 67,838 downwards.
GCTGCCAGCCCCAAAGGTATGGTTTGATTTGAAAGGTGCTTCAGCAGGGCAGGCGCATCTTGGGCGGGGTGGACTACGCTTTAACCCAGTGCTGTTGAAAGACAATCGACAGGCCTTCTTCGATGAAGTGATTCCCCACGAGATGGCCCACTGGCTGGTCTTTCATCTGGCCAACGGCACGCGCTTAAAGCCCCACGGCCGCGAGTGGCAGTCAGTGATGCGAAATCTGTTTGGCTTGGTGCCACGGGTGACTCACCGCTTTGATATTCAGCGTTCCCAACCGCGTCCTTATCGGTATGAGTGTGGCTGCCAAGTCCATCATTTTACCGCCAGACGTCATGCCTTGGTGGTAAAGGGGCGTCGTTATCGTTGCCGCCATTGTGATCAGACCTTGGTCTACAGCGCATTTAAAAACCTGTGATGCTATTTTAAATCATTGTTTTTAAAATAAAAAATGATAATACCAATGTCTAAAGGGAAGCCGTTCAGGACAGGTTTATGCTAGGTGAATATTACGCGCGTCGGTGTAGTCAATAATAAGGCCGACACCATTTTCTAGAGAGTGCAACTTCACGGACAAAGGCAATTTCATGAGCGAGCATAAAAACGTCTATCCAGTGCGCGATAGCATCGCTGCCAAGGCATGGGCCGATAAAGATAAATATGCGGCAATGTATCAGCAGTCCATGGACGACCCAGAAGGTTTCTGGGGCGAGCAAGCAAAACGCCTCGACTGGATTAAAACCCCCAGCAAAATCAAAAACACCTCGTTCGCCCGAGATAACGTCGATATCCGCTGGTTTGAAGACGGCGAACTTAACGTCGCGGCGAACTGCTTAGATCGCCACCTAGAGAAGCGTGGCGACCAAACGGCGATTATTTGGGAAGGCGATAACCCCAACGAATCCAAACATATTAGTTATCGCGAACTTTACGAGCGCACCAATCAGCTAGCAAACGGCTTGAAATCGCTGGGTGTTCAGAAAGGCGATACAGTAACGCTGTATATGCCGATGATTCCCGAAGCGGCCATGGCCATGTTGGCCTGCGCCCGTATCGGTGCGGTGCACTCGGTGGTATTTGGCGGCTTCTCGCCAGACGCTGTGGCCCAGCGGGTCATCGGCGCAGATTCCAAACTGGTGATCACTGCCGATGAGTCGGTTCGCGGCGGCAAGCATGTGCCGCTGAAAGAGAACGTCGACTCCGCGCTCAAGCGTGACGGCACCGATGTGTGCAAAAACGTGCTGGTTGTGAAGCGCACCGGCGGTGAGATCGACTGGCAGGAAGGCCGCGATATCTGGTTTGACGAGCTGGTCGACAAACAGTCCAGCGAGTGCCCGGCCGAGGCGATGAACGCGGAAGACCCGCTGTTCATTCTCTACACTTCAGGCTCCACCGGCGCGCCGAAAGGCTTGAAGCACACTACCGGCGGTTACCTGACTTACGCCGCCATGACGCATCAGTATGTGTTCGACTATCAAGAGGGCGAAATCTACTGGTGTACGGCGGACGTGGGTTGGGTGACCGGCCATAGCTATATCGTTTACGGTCCGCTGGCAAACGGTGCCACGACGCTGATGTTCGAGGGCGTACCGAGCTATCCGACCCACGGTCGCATGGGTGAAATCGTCGATAAGCATCAGGTCAATATCCTCTACACCGCGCCCACAGCCGTGCGTGCGCTGATGGCTCATGGCGACAACGTGATGGATTCCAGCAAGCGTGATTCGCTGCGCTTACTGGGGTCGGTGGGGGAGCCGATTAACCCCGAAGCGTGGGAGTGGTTCTACCGCGTGATCGGCAACGAGAAGTGCCCGATTGTGGATACTTGGTGGCAGACAGAAACCGGCGGCATCATGATTGCGCCGCTGCCGGGGGCCACCGACCTGAAACCAGGCTCGGCGACCACGCCTTTCTTCGGCGTCAAACCTGCCCTGGTCGATAACGAAGGCCACCAACTCGAAGGAGCTACCGAGGGCAGCCTGGTGATTCTGGACTCCTGGCCGGGGCAAGCGCGCTCTATCTGGGGCGATCATGAGCGCTTCGTTCAGACCTATTTCTCTACCTACGACGGCATGTACTTCACGGGCGACGGCTGCCGTCGTGATGAGGATGGCTACTACTGGGTCACCGGCCGGGTGGACGACGTGCTGAACGTCTCCGGCCACCGCATGGGCACCGCCGAGATTGAGTCGTCTCTGGTGGCGCACTCTGCCGTGGCCGAAGCGGCTGTAGTGGGCTTCCCCCACGATATCAAAGGCCAGGGCATCTACATCTACGTGACCCTGAACGACGGTATCGACCCCACGGACGAGCTAAAGAAAGAGCTGACTCAGTGGGTGCGTAAGGATATCGGCCCTATTGCCTCGCCGGATGTTATCCAGTGGGCGCCGGGGCTGCCGAAAACGCGTTCAGGTAAAATTATGCGCCGCATTCTGCGCAAAATTGCCGCCAACGAGTGCGATGGTCTGGGCGATACCAGCACGCTGGCAGACCCGTCGGTGGTCGATGACCTGATCGAACATCGTGCCAACCAGTAAGGGAAGCACCCCCATGAATCGTCTTGTGGGGGCTGTTTTCAATGACCAGCGTCACGCCTGGATTTATTGAATCAGGGCAAACTGCGTTAGTCTGTTGCGGTGCCGGCCATGAGCCGGCACCGCTGTTTCTGTTTGAATGACGTTCCAATAACAAATTGTGCATGTGATGCTTGGGCATGATGAAGCCCATGGGGTACCATGCTTCAACCGTATGAGCCTAGCGTCGCGGCGGCAGGCAACCCCGCTGCTCGAGGAACCGGAGGAAAATCCATGGCAGTAGCCCATAAGTTTATCGTCGCTGACGACCATCCGCTGTTTCGCGCAGCGCTTACCCAGGCGTTGCGCCAGTTGGCCCCCCAGGCCGAGATTGTCGAAGCCGACACCATGGAAGCCACCACGGAGGTCGTTAATCGACACCCCGATGCGGATTTAATTCTGCTGGATCTTCATATGCCTGGTGCCCACGGCTTTTCGGGTCTCATCCAACTGCGCGGGCAGATGCCGGATATTCCGGTAGCCGTCGTGTCCGGCAGCGATGAGCCCTACGTGGTGCGTCGTGCCATCGACTACGGTGCCTCTGGTTTTATTCCTAAATCATCGTCGCTGCAACTGATCGCGGAAGCGGTCGGCGAGATTCTGCAGGGTGAGGTGTGGTTACCGGAAGCACTAGCCAACGTACTGGAAGAGACCAGTGAAGAGGAGTCGCGCTTTGCTGAGGCGATTGCCTCGCTAACACCCCAGCAGTTTCGCGTGCTGAACATGCTGACCGAAGGCCTGCTGAATAAGCAAATTGCCTACGAGCTGAATGTGTCAGAAGCGACTATTAAAGCCCATGTGACGGCCATTCTGCGTAAGCTGGGTGTGCACTCGCGCACTCAGGCGGTTATTGCCGCGCAGAAACTGGAAGTGGAGCCGCCGAAAGTCGAGTCGTAACGGCTAACGGCAGGTGAACAGCGCCGCGCTTAGATTTTTCTAAGCGCGGCGCTGCTGTTTTTTAGGCTTACTATTAGGGTTTGGCGCGGCTGGCCTGGAGAGTACGAGTGAGCAGTGCGCGTAGGGCGGCTGGTTTCACCGGCTTGAGCAGGAGCTGGTAGCCTGCCCGCTTGATCTCTTCTGCGACGGCTTCGGTACGGTCGGCGGTGATGACAATGCCGGGAACGGCCCCTGCAAAGCGCTCACTAAGTGCTTCTAGCGCCATCAGGCCGGTGACCTCGTTATCCAGGTGATAATCTGCCAGGATGGCGTCAGGATCACCGTCCATATTGCGTAGAATCGACTTTGCCCCACCGATGCTGGTGGCGGTAAACACTTCGCAGCCCCAGCCGCTGAGCATCGCAGTCATGCCTTCTAGAATCAGTGTTTCGTTGTCGATACACACGATCCGAGTGCCTGCCAGCTTGTTGCCGCTGCGGCGGCTGTGGGGTTCTTGATGATCAGTTATCGTCGCTTCCCGTGCCGCAACGATGGGCACGCTGACCGAGAACACCGTACCTACACCCTCCCAGGAGCGCACCTTGATGGGGTGATCCAGCACGCGGCTCATGCGATCAGCGATGGAGAGTCCCAGCCCCAGGCCTTTTTCACTCTCTTTATGACGGGAAACCTGATCGAGGCGTCGGAACTCTTGAAATATCTCCGTCAATTTGGATTCGGGAATCCCTGGCCCGCTGTCCCATACTTCGATCAGCAGTCGCCCTCCTTGGCGGCGGCAGCCAAGCAGCACGCGCCCCTCTTGAGTGTAGCGAATCGCGTTGGAGAGGAAGTTCTGCACGATCCGGCGCAGCATCTGCGGGTCGGAATCCACCCACTGCTGAGTGGGCACAACGTCAAGATCCAAGCCGCGATCATCGGCCATCACCTCAAACTCAGCGCGTAGTGGGCGGAAAATATCGGCCAGGGCAAAGTGGCTGCGCCGAGGTGTCAGCGCCCCTGCATCCAGCTTGGAGATATCCAGCAGCGTGCCTAGTAGCTCTTCGGCCGCTTGCAGCGAGTTATCGATATGGCCAATGGTGCGCTGGGTGTCGCTGGCGGTGACGTTCTGCATCAGCGCAGAGGTAAACAAGCGCGCGGCATTCAGAGGTTGCAGTAGGTCGTGGCTGGCGGCAGCCAGGAAGCGGGTTTTCGAGGCGTTGGCGTCTTCCGCGAGCTGTTTCGCTTGTCGCAGTGCCTGCTCCGCTTCGGCACGCACACGGTTCTCCTGGCGAAGCGCGGCGTTGGCTTCGGAGAGCGCCTGGGTACGCTCGCGCACCCGCTCTTCCAGGGTTTCGTTGGTCTCTTTGAGGGCAATTTCTGCTTGGCGGCGCTCGGTAATATCTTGATACAGCGCGAAGAAACCCAAAATCGACTGGCTGTCACCAAAGTGCGGGGTGTAGGTCACCAGCATATAGCGCATGGCGTCGTTGACCTGCATGGAGACTTCAAAACTGACCCGCTCACCGGCCAGGGTGCGCTGTACCCAGGGCACCCGTTCTTCGGCCTGTTTCACCGGCAGCACGTCTTCGTAGCGCCGCCCAATCACCGCGTTGCGGTCGATGTTGAACGCCTGCTCGTAGGCGCGGTTGGTAAAGAGATAGCGGCTCTCTTTATCGAAGTAGGCAATCAGCGCCGGGACGTTATCGGTATAGATGCGGATATTGTTTTCTGAGCGGATCAGCGCCTCTTCGATACGCTTTTGCTGGGTAATATCCTGATAGGTGTAGACAAAGCCGCCGCCGGGCATCGGGTTGCCCTGTACTTCCAGCACGCTCCCATCCTGGCGGTAGCGCACGTAGCGGTGGGGTTGGCCATCGCGAATGTTATCCAGCAGCAGTTGCACGTGCTCTTCCGGGTCGCCAGGGCCGTACTCGCCGTTGTGGGCGTTGTAGCGGAAGATGCGATCCATCGGTGCGCCGACGCGAATGATGTGGTCGGGGAAGCGGAACAGCTCTAAATAGCGCTGGTTCCACACCACTAGGCGCAGGTTCTGGTCGACCACGCTAATGCCTTGGTTGATGTTCTCGATGGTGGCTTGTAGCAGGGCACGGTTGAACTCCAGCACCTGGGAGGCCTCATCCACGATGGAGATCACATCGGAAATACCGATGCCTCGCCCTTGAAGGGCAGAGTTCACCACGATCCGCGCCGACGATGCCCCCAAGACAGAGGCGAGAAACCGCTCGGTGAATTGGATCACGTCGATGGAGGCGCGGGTGCCATCGTCCAGCGGCTTGCCCGCTCGGCGTGCGTAATCATCGAAGGCACGGTCGACTTGGCCCGCGCCTAAGAAGCGCTCACACAGCACTTTCAAATCGCCCACCGTTGTGGCCCCTGTCCAGGGGCGATTAACGGAGGTTTGGCGAGTTTCGACGCTATCCACAAACAGCGACGCCTGAATGCGTTCGACTACCCGCTGGGAGGTGATCTGTGAGACAAAGATATAGCAGAACAGATTGACCCCTAGCGAAAGCATCACGCCATGGGTAAAGGCATCGCCCATGTTCAGGCCAAACAGCGCCGTCGGCGACAGCCAGTTAAGCCCCAGCGGGCCACCGGCAAGCCACGCTTGAGGCAGTACACCAGCGTTAATCATGGCGGGCATGAGCAGGCTGTACGCCCAAATAGCAAAGCCCACGTTCATGCCCACAATGACGCCTAAGCGGTTGCCGCGCTTCCAGTACAGCCCGCCAATCAGCGCCGGAGCAAACTGGGCCGCCGCTGCAAACGAGAGCATGCCGATGGAGGCCAGCGAGGTGAATTCGCCAATCAGTTGGTAAAAGCCGTACGCCATGGCCAGAACGGCCACGATAGTGAGGCGGCGAGCGCGCAGCACCAAACGGCCATAGTCTCTGGCTTTGGTGTCGAACCAGCGCAGCCTGAAGAGCGCCGGGATCACAATTTCGTTCGAGATCATGATGGAGACCGCCACCGCCGCCACAATCACCATGCCCGTTGCGGCAGAGAATCCGCCGATAAACGTGAGCAGCGTGAGCCACTGCTGGCCGGAGGCCATGGAAAGGGCGAGCGCATAGGTGTCGGGCTCCACACCGCTTTCTGAAAACAGCAGCAGACCAGCGGCGGCCAGGGGAACTACGAAAAAGGCAATCGCCAGCAAGTAAAGCGGAAACAGCCAGCGTGCTTTAGTGGCGTCGTTAGGGTGAATGTTCTCGACCACCGCCACATGAAACTGGCGGGGTAGACACAGGATTGCCAGCATGGCGAGCAGGGTCTGCGCCCAGAAGCTCTGGCCAAAATCCTGATTAGCGAGCTGGCGCTGAAGTTCAAGCTGACTCTCTGCGTGCCCCATCAGCTCACCCAGGCCATCGAACATGCCCCAGGTAACAAAAGCGCCGAGCACGACAAAGGCCAGCAGCTTGACCAATGACTCAAACGCGACGGCGTGGATTAAACCTTCATGATGTTCAGTGGCATCGGTATGCCGCGTGCCGAATAGAATGGCAAAAATGGCCATCACTACTGCCACATAAAAGGCCGTATCGCCAAACAGTGGCGTATGAGTAACATCGGAAGCGTCGGTGAGCACGCTGAACGTGGTGGAGACCGCTTTTAGCTGTAGCGCGATGTAGGGCAGGGTGCCGACAAGGGCGACCAGACTAGCAAAGGCGGCCAGCGATTGGGTTTTACCGTAACGGGAGGCGATGAAGTCGGCAATGGAGGTGACGTTTTGGTGCTTAGCAACGCGGATCATCTTCGCCAGCACAGGCCAGAAGAGCAAAAACGTCAGAATAGGCCCGACAAAGATACTGGCAAATGACCAGCCCGCGGTGGCAGCTTGACCCACCGCGCCGTAGAAGGTCCATGACGTACAGTAGATAGCGAGCGCTAGGCTATAAATAATCGGGCGGCGCCGGCTAGCGCCGTGAGTGCGTGCACGCCGGTCGCCAAACCAGGCAATACCAAACAGCACTGCAATATAGAGCAGTGACACCGCGACCAGCAGCCCGCCATGAAACATAGTGTCTCCTCACCAATCGTACTTTTAACTGTACCTTTAAATAGCGCGTACTGAGCAGTACGTCTAAACAGCACGTCTAAACCGGCCTTCGCCCAGCAAAGGGCTCCATTCTAGGCGAAGGGGCGGCGCTACGTCTGCCGTTCGTTGGCCAGTTGGCAAACGGTGGTCAGCAGCGGTGAGGTGTCGCGGAGTGTGCGTAGCTCATTGAGATCCGCGTCCCCGGTCTCTGGGTTTAGCGGAATCAGCTCTCGGCTTGAGCAGTTGAGGATGTAGGGCTGCGTGGTGATCAGGTCCGTATGGCGGCGCTCAAACTGGTAAAGAATAAACTTGGCCACCAGATCGCCATCGACGGTTTGGGCACGTACATTCTCGCTATCCACCACACTAAAAGTGGTGGTGATCGGGAAAATAAGCGTCCAGGGTCGCCACATGTTGCTGGACGTGTCGCTGGAAATCACTTGGGCCGTTTCCGGCAGCTGCAGCTGCTTATGCTCGAACCAGTCATACTCAAATTGAACCTGATAACCCAGCATGCCCAGCCCACCAAACACCGGCACGATCCATTTGGGTAGCCGCTTACGGCTGATTGTTCGAAGCAATAGGCCGATACCTGCCGCGGCAAGGCCTGCAAACACGGCGGCCACTAAGTGCCAAATCATACTATTTCCTTCTGAAAAGCCATCGGGCTTCCCTGAGGAAGCCCGATGGAAGATGGTTCCGTTCGCTATTGGCCGACGGCGCAACAGAGTGGAACGATTATGACTTAGTGATCAACCGCTGCACCAGCACCTTTCGGATAGCGTACGCTTTCCACCAGGTCCTGAATTTCTTGCGGCGGCGCATCGGTGGCGTTAGAGACAACGAAGGCCACAGCGAAGTTGATCAGCGCGCCTACAGCACCAAACGAGAGCGGTGAAATGCCCAGTATCCAGTTATCCGGCGTATTGGCCAGCATGTTGGTGCCCGGAATAAAGAACCAGCCCAGGTAGGTGAAGATGTAGAGCAGGGTGCAGATCAGACCTGTCAGCATACCGGCAATTGCGCCTTTGTTGTTCATGCGCTTAGAGAAGATACCCATCATTAGCGCAGGGAACAGCGAGGCACCGGCAATACCGAAGGCAAGTGCTACCGTTTGAGCGGCAAACCCAGGTGGGTTAAGGCCCAAGTAAGTTGCTAGTAGGATCGCACCGGCCATGGAGATACGTGCTGCCAGCATTTCGCCTTTTTCGGAGATTTTCGGGTTGATCATGGTTTTGATCAAGTCATGACTGATCGCTGACGAGATTGCCAAGAGCAGACCCGCTGCCGTAGAGAGTGCCGCTGCGATACCGCCCGCTGCAATTAAGCCCACTACCCAGCCTGGTAGGTTGGCAATTTCAGGGTTCGCCAATACCAGGATGTCGTTGTTTACTTCTAGCTCGTTACCTTCCCAGCCGCGATCAGAAAAATCAGCCGCATTGTTGTACATCTGGATACGACCGTCGTTGTTCAGGTCGTTGTGGGTAATCAGGCCAGTCTCTTCCCAAGTGCGGAACCAGTCAGGGCGATCTTCATAGAGGATGGGGTTAAGAGCGGCTTCTTCATAGTTTTCCACCTGCCCAGCCATATCTGGATAGACGGTTGTAGCCAGGTTGAGACGTGCCATTGAGCCAACCGCAGGAGCGGTTAAATACAGCAGTGCGATGAAGACAAGTGCCCAGCCCGCTGACCAACGTGCATCGGCTACTTTCGGTACAGTAAAGAAGCGGATAATAACGTGGGGCAGACCGGCAGTACCGACCATCAGCGATAGAGTGAACAACACCATGTTCAGCTTGTTATCAACGTCTGCGGTGTAGTCTTGGAAACCCAGTGCATTGACCACATCGTCAAGCTTCGTGAGTAACGGAATGCCGGACTCTGTATGTGTGCTGAACATGCCGAACATCGGGATTGGGTTGCCGGTAAGCTGCATGGCGATAAACACCGCCGGGATAGTGTAGGCGATGATCAGTACCACGTACTGAGCAACCTGCGTATACGTGATGCCTTTCATACCGCCGAAAACAGCGTAAAGGAAGACGATAAACGCGGCGATCCAGATACCCCAGGTGTTGCTCACTTCTAGGAAGCGGGAGAACGCAACGCCTGCACCGGTCATCTGGCCGATAACGTAGGTCACCGAGGCTACGATCAAACACACAATCGCCACTAAACGCGCGGTGTTACTGTAGAAGCGGTCGCCGATGAAATCTGGAACGGTGAACTTGCCGAACTTACGCAGGTAAGGGGCAAGTAGCATCGCCAGGATAACGTAGCCCCCGGTCCAGCCCATCAGGAAGGTGGAGTTAGCGTAGCCGCCAGAAGCGAGCAAGCCCGCCATAGAGATAAAGGATGCCGCCGACATCCAGTCGGCCGCTGTGGCCATGCCGTTGGTGATCGGGTGTACGCCGCCACCGGCGACATAGAAGTCTTTGGTGGAGCCCGCTCGCGCCCATATCGCAATCCCGATATAGAGGGCAAACGAGGCGCCAACAAACAGTAAGTTAATTGCAAACTGGCTCATGCTGGCTTACTCCCCCAGGCCGTATTTTTTGTCGAGCGCGTTCATTCTCCAGGCGTAGAAGAAGATCAGCACGATGAAGGTAAGAATGGAGCCTTGCTGAGCAAACCAGAAGCCCAGGTCCGTTCCGCCAACGGGAATGCCCGCGAGTAGCGGACGGAACAGGATGGCACATCCATAGGAGACAAATGCCCAAACCATGAGGCATCCGAAGATTAGCCGGACGTTGGCCTTCCAGTATTCAGCAGCATTGGATTTATCGTCTGCCATTGTGTTGCTCTCCAGTTGTGATTTTTAGGGTTGGAAAGTGAACTCAAGATAGCGTTTGGTTCATCAGGGCGACCCCGCATAGAAAACCGCGCTGGGTGTTGGGCGGTAAGACAGTGTTGCCAGGCACGTCACCTTCTTATTGTTAAGCCGTCTTGTGTCGTTATTGGGTGATCGGCAAGTTATCGTCAGCGGTTTGAAGTGCGTTAGATAGGTGTCGTGCGATTACCCTGTATGACTCGTTGATAATACTGGGCAATAATTGCAAAAAATAAATCCCAGACTTTGGTATCAGGTGCTCTTTGCAAGGCAGTGAAATTGGCTGTTTTGAATATAAAGCATTATTTTTATTGATTTTTCATCGATATTTAAACGCCGTCTGAGAAGTGGTAGGACAATAGTCTATGGCTCGATTAAAAGTAATGTTTGCTACCTTAATAAGAGGCGTTTAGTTGGTTTAATTGTGTTTAAAAAGCCGCTACTTTAGTCGCTAAACGAACGTCGTTAAGACGTTCGTGCTATAGCAAAAAGTATAAATGCATTGGTTGAAAAGTAATCAAACCGTTCGTTGTCCTTCCTAATCATTGCGCTTGAGCGAGGTCACCCATGGTGGAAGTGGATCTGTCCCAGCTACCGTTTACGCTGATGGATGAGGCGGGGCGCGATCATGTTCGTCGCGGGATGGATCTTGCCTACTTTGACCGCGATGAAATTATTCTGGAGATGGGCCAGGCGGGCGAATCCGTTTTCTTGATTCATAAAGGCGAGGTCGCCGAACTTGATCCCACCCTGCCTGCTGCTAGTGCGCGCATTGGCCACTACACCGCAGGCGATTTGTTTGGCGCCATCAGTATCCTCAACGGCAAAAGCCGCTACCGCTTCCAAGCTGAACAAGAGTGCCTGTGCTATGTGATGCCTAAAGCGCTGTTTACTCAACTGTGCCGTCACTATCCACCGTTTGAGCAGTTCTTTAAGCAGTCGCTCTCACACAAAGCGCGCCTGCTCACCGAAAAACGCGCCGAAGGCGGCGTCACTATGGCGGGCTTTATGCTGGCCAAAGTGAATGAGTGTATGCGCGAGCCGCTGCTCATTGATGCCTCAAAGAGTATTCATGACGCTGTTCGACAGCTACATGATAGTCATGCGGACAGTCTACTGGTCGCTACTGCAGGCTCCCTGGGCATGGTGACCAAAACCGATCTACTCAATGGATTGGTATTGGGTAACTGCACCCAGGCAACACCGGTTGAAGCGCTGGCCAACGTCTCCTTGGTCACGGTAGCTCCCGAGCAGTACCTGTTTGAAGCGCTGATTTTAATGACCCGCCATAAAGTGGCGCGGGTGGTGGTAATGGACGGGGGGAGTGTTAAAGGCGTCGTTGAGCTAATGGACGTGTTGAGCTTCTTCTCTAGCCGTAGCTACGTGGTCAGCCTGCAGGTGGAGCAGGCCAACAGTCTGGAAGCGCTGGCGGCGGCCAGCCAGCGTACGCCGGAATTAGTGAATGCGCTGATGGCGCAGGGCGTAAAGCTGCGTTTTGCCATGGATCTGTTGGCGGCGCTGAACGGGCGCATTATGAGCAAAGCGTGGAGCTTCACAGTGCCTGAGCAGTACCACACCCAAAGCTGCTTAATGGTGATGGGCAGCGAAGGACGCGGCGAGCAGATCCTCAAAACCGATCAAGATAACGGGTTGATCTTAGCTGATGATTGCCAGTGGCCCACAGTGGCTGAGGAGATGAACACTCTAACGGAAACGCTAATCCAGCTAGGCTATCCACCTTGCCCCGGCAATATCATGGTGTCTAACCCAGAGTGGGTAGGTACGGTTTCCCAGTGGAAAAACAATATCACTAAGTGGGTCAATGCCCGAGATGGCGATAGCCTGATGAAACTAGCGATTCTATTGGACTCCCACTGCGTGGCGGGTAATCCGGCGCTACTGGATCAGGTGCGTGAAGCGCTGTTTGAGCGCTGCTCCCACGATGAACTGCTGCTCTCTTACTTTGCCCGGGCGGCACTGCGCTTCTCGACGCCGCTGACGCTATTTGGCTCGCTGAAAAAGCCCCAGCACGGTATTGATATCAAAAAAGGCGGTATTTTTCCGATAGTCCACGGTGTGCGTACGATGGCCCTTGAGCGGCGCATTAATGCGACCTCTACCTTGGACCGCTTAGATGCCTTGGCCGCCGATGGGCGGCTTGACCGCCGCTTTGCTGATGATCTAGGCGAGGCACTGGCGCTGTTTACCGAGCTACGCCTTCGTCAGCAGCTTCAGGAGTTGGATAACGCCAACCCTAAACGTACCAATCGAGTGGTCGTTCAGGAGCTCTCTTCGCTAGAACGGGACTTGTTGCGTGAAGCCCTACACATCGTGAAAGACTTTAAGCAGCGTCTTTCCCATCGTTACCATTTGGAGTATTCGTGAGCGGAATGCGCTTGTTAGATCGACATATGACCCTGTTCAGCGGTTCACTGCGCACGCTGCTTCAGCGTGAGAGCGACCGCCGTCGCTGGGCGGACTCGCCCTATGCCTGGCTGTTTCAGCCTTATATGGGGGAAGAGGCCGTGGCCATGGCGTGCCAGGTAAGCGCCGTTCAGCCCGCTGTAATGAGTGTGGCGGCGGTGGTGCTAAGCCCGCGCCAAGTGCACACCAGTCGTACGTGGGTGGCCACCTTAGTTGCATCATCGGCGCTGGCGCCTGCTACTCTGCGACGCCATCATCAGTTGCATACCACGCACTCGCCCCGTTCTCCCGATGCTGAGTGTCTGAGTGAGCTGGCGGAGTTTATTGGCAATCGGCCGTTAGTCGGGTGGCAATTAGAGAACACCATTGAGCCGCTTAATGGGCTGTTTCGAAACGTGCTGGGATTCGGGCTGCCTAACGCGCAGGTGGATATTGCCAAGCTGCACGGGCGTCAGCTACGGCGGCTGCATCCTCATATCGAAGCCAGCAGTTGCCTTGGTGATGCGCTTACCCGATGGAAACTGCCCCCATTAACCTGGCCCAGCGTGGTCAGCGAAGCCACCGCCAGCGCGTTGCTGTATCTGCGTCTTCAGCGCGAGATAGCGTTAACTGCCTAGGGTTTGTATTGGGTAGAGCTTCGTAGTGTTGTTAGAATATGCGCTGCTCCTTCACCCATCGGCAGTGCGACGATCATGTTACAACCTGACTACTTTGACCCCACTTCGTCAGACAGCGCGTCTGACGAGCCCCTTGTCCAGCAGCATGAGCTGCAGGATGCCAAGCAGAAGCGTGAATTCAACAAGTTGCAAAAACGCCTGCGGCGCGAAGTAGGGAACGCCATCATCGATTACAACATGATCGAGGATGGCGACCGGGTCATGGTGTGTCTCTCTGGTGGTAAAGATAGCTATACGATGCTGGAGATTCTGCGCAACCTACAGCGCAACGCACCGGTTAATTTTTCCCTGGTAGCGGTCAATATGGATCAGAAGCAGCCAGGTTTCCCAGAACACGTGTTGCCCCAGTACCTGGATAAGCAAGGCGTGGAATATCACATTCTGGAGCGTGATACCTACTCGGTGGTGAAGGAGAAAACCCCGGAAGGTAAAACCACCTGCGCGCTCTGCTCAAGGCTGCGGCGTGGTTCGTTGTATGGCTTTGCCGAGGAGATTGGGGCCAACAAAATTGCTTTGGGCCACCACCGGGAAGATATCCTGGAGACGCTGTTTCTCAATATGTTCTTTGGCGGCACCTTAAAAGCCATGCCACCGAAGCTGCTCTCGGATGATGGTAAAAACATCGTGATTCGCCCGCTGGCCTACTGCAAAGAGGCGGATATTGCGGAGTTTTCAAGGCTGATGGAGTTTCCGATCATTCCCTGCAACCTGTGCGGCTCTCAGCCCAATATGCAGCGCCAGGTTGTCAAAGAGATGCTGGCGGAGTGGGATAAAAAACACCCCGGCCGGTTGGAGAGTATGTTCAAAGCGGTGACCAACGTTGCCCCTTCGCAGCTTGCCGACCGTGAGCTGTTTGATTTTGCCGGTCTGGAAGCGAAGCAGGCCGCATTGATGGAGGGGCGCATTCAGGCGTTTAACGTGAGTTAACCGCTTGGGCTTCCTCTTCAGCTAGGGTGATGAGGCGCCGCATATCCAAAATATTGACCTCGCGCCCGGAGACGGCCACCACGTTTTGCTGCTGAAAGCGGCTAAGAATACGGCTAACCGTCTCCACCGCGAGGCCTAGATAGTTGCCCATATCTGCCCGTGACATGGAAAGCCGGAAGCTATAGGGGGAGTAGCCCCGGCGCCGAAAACGGTCAGAAAGTGTAATCAAAAAGCTGGCCAGCCGCTGATCGGCAGTTTTGCGTGACAGTAAACGCATCATCCGCCGGTCGTCTCGTAGTTCCTTGCTCATGCTGCGGTAAAGCTGGCCGCGCAGTTCGGGCAGCTCCTCGGAGAGCGAGTCCAAACGGTCAAACGGAATTTCGCATACCGTGGTGGTTTCCAGGGCAATCACGGTGCCGGGGTAGTGTTCTTCGTCAATCCCATCCAGACCCACCAGCTCGCTGGGTAGAAAGAAATTGGTGAGCTGGTCGTTGCCATTCCCTTCGCTAGTCACCTGCTTCAAGCTGCCAGAGCGCACCGCGTAAACGCTGGTGAAAGGATCTCCTTGGCGAAACAGCCGCTCGCCTTTTTTCAACGGCGAGCGGCGGCGGATAATCGCATCGAACTGGCTCATATCCTCAAGCTCTAGGGCAAGCGGTAGGCACAGCGAGCTTAGGCTACAGGTTTGGCAGCGCGCCTCTTGCAGCAGTGAACGTCGTTGGCTGGCAGGATATGACATGTGGTGCTCCCTTTTTATTAGCCATCATAGGCGCAGGGGGTAGGTGTCTCGATACGCTTATAAAATCTTCGAGTAGCGTTGGTTGCCCTGATGTTGCAGGTGATTATCGAAGGCCATGGCTAAGTGCCGAATCAACAGCCGTCCGGTGGGCGTAGCTTGTAAATAGAGGCCTTGGCGCACTAGCAGGCCATCCTGCTCGGCGGTTTTCAACCGTTCAAGAGCGGTTGAAAAGTAATCAGCGGCATTTATCTGCCAACGCTGGCCTATTGCTTCAAGGTCAATGGCCATATCGCACATTAAGCGCTCAATCACCTCTCTGCGCATTAGGTCATCCTTATTTAAGAGTAACCCTTTTACGGTCGCTAGCCTACCTTCATCTAAGGCAGCTTCATAGTGGGACAGCTGAGTGGGGTTTTGTGCGTAAACGTCGTCTACCCGAGAAATAGCCGACACCCCCAAACCAATCAAGTCGCACTGGGAATGGCTTGAGTATCCCTGGAAGTTGCGCTGCAGCGTACCGTAGCGCTGTGCCTGAGCCAAGCTGTCCTCTGGGCGAGCAAAGTGATCCATACCAATATGTACATAGCCCGCTTGGGTCAGCATCTCAATAGTGGTACGCAAAATAGCCAGTTTTTCATCCGCGCTGGGCAGGTCGGCTTCATTAATACGTCGTTGGGGCGCAAAGCGGGTTGGCATATGGGCATAGTTAAAGACCGACAGCCGTGCCGGGCCCAGTTCAATCACTTGGCTTAGGGTATCAGCGAAGCTTTGCTCGGTTTGAAAGGGCAGGCCATAAATTAAATCGAGGTTGAGCGAGCGAAAACCAAGCCGGTGCGCCTCATCCATCAAGGTTTCAGTGAGCACCCGTGGCTGCACGCGATTAATCGCTGCCTGCACCTGTGGGTTGAGATCCTGAACGCCCAGGCTTAAGCGATTAAAGCCCAGCGACTGCAGGTGGCGCAGGGTAAAGACATCCGCTTCGCGTGGGTCAATTTCAATAGCGTAGTCGCGGTCCGGTGCGCTCGATAAGCCAAACCGTGCATCCAGGCGGTCTATTAAATCGCTCATCTGCGCCAGGGTTAAGAACGTCGGCGTGCCGCCGCCCCAGTGCAGCTGCTGCACTGGCCGCTTTGTATCAAGATGCCGGGAGGTCAGCACCATTTCTCGATCCAGCCGAGACAAGTAGGGCTCTGCGAGGGCTGTATTTTTCGTGGCGATTTTATTGCACGCGCAGTAAAAACAGATTTTGCGACAAAAGGGCACATGAACATAAAGTGAGAGCGGCTTTTGGCTGGCATTGCTGCGTTCAAGCGCCTGGGTCATATCGTCAGCGGTGAACTGGTCGTGAAACGAGAGTGCTGTAGGGTATGAGGTGTAGCGAGGGCCGCTGGTGTCGTAGCGGCGTATCAGGGCGTCATCCCAGGCGGTGGCCTCAACCGCTGCAGAAATAGGGTGAGCGAGAGCAGCAGTGGCATGAACGGGCATAAGGAGCGCTCCTAAGTAGCAGGGCAAAGCAAGAACCGATCAACATAAGCGACGAGCTTCGCAGCTCGAACGCGTGTTGGAATGCTACGTCAGCGTAGAAGGGAAAGCGTTGAGCTATATCAAGCGATAGGATGTTTGTATTGAGTATTGTCTAGAGGAGTTTGATGGGTAAGCTCTTAATGCCCGGCATGGGGCATCAGCGCCCAAAGCTGCCACAGGGCAAAACCGATAATCGTCAGCGCGGCAAGGCTACGGGTCGCCGGGTGACGAATTAACTGGCTGAGCTGGCGGGCGGCCAGACCCGTGGCTAACAGGGCAGGCAGCGTTCCCAGGCCGAAGGCCCCCATCAATAGCGCCCCTTGTAGCGGGTCGGCGATGGCCAAGCTCCAGGCGAGCATCGAGTACACCAGCCCACAAGGCAGCCAGCCCCACAGGGCACCGAGCGCAAAGGCTTGCGGCAGGTGAACCACGGGCATCAAACGCCGCCCGACGGGTTCGATGAAGCGCCATAGCCTGCGCCCCACGGCTTCGACTTTCAATAGCCCTTTCCACCAGTTGGCGATATACAGCGCCATTAGGATCAGCATCACCGCCGCGACGACCTGCAGCGCGATACGCGCCTGAGGTGACAGCGATACCAAGGTGCCGAGCGCGGCCACCAAGGCTCCTGCCGTCATATAGCTCAGGATACGGCCCGTGTTATAGCTGAGCAGTAATCCCCCCATGCGAGCTGGGTGGCGCATGCTGGGTGGCACGGCGAAGGTGAGGGCGCTCATGATGCCGCCGCACATGCCAATGCAGTGAGCCCCGCCCATCAGGCCAAACACAAACGCCGCCATCAACGGCGGCAGGTCAAGTCCGGTCGGGTTCACGGCGGTGGCTCACGGTCACGGGGTGGCTTGGTACCTTTTTTGCGCTCGGCGCGCTGTTCGGGGGTGAGATCGTTCTCATCGTCGTCGAACAGAATGCGATGGGCAGGGCCTTCCAAGTCGTCGAACTGGTCATTCTTCACGGCCCAGAAGAACGCCCACACTGCCAGCCCCAACAGAATCAGCGACAGCGGAATCAGTAGGTAGAGAATGGTCATACGGTCACCGGTGTGGCTGGGGCTATCTGAGGAGCGGGTGAGGTACGCCAGCGCGTGAGGCGCAGCGCATTACCTACCACGAAGAGAGAGCTTAGCGACATACCGATCGCCGCCAACCAAGGCGGTACCAGCCCCATCGCGGCCAGGGGAAGCGCAGAGAAATTATAGCAAGCCGACCAAATCATATTTTGGCGCATGATGCGCCGAGTGGCGCTGGCAATCTCGATGGCCTCGAAAATACGTATTAAGCGTGGGCTGAGCAAGACCGCATCGGCCCGAGTGCGTGCCAAGTCGGTGGCGCCATTCATGGCAATGGCCACATCGGCACCGGCGAGCACGGGTACATCGTTAATGCCGTCGCCAATCATGACCACACGTTCGCCCTGCGCCTGCAGTTCACGCAGCCGCTCCAGCTTACCTTCTGGTGATTTGCCCGCGTGCCAGGTGGTGATGTTGAGCTGCTCGGCTAAGCTCTCTACGGCTTCCTGCGTATCGCCTGACAGTAACTCAACGTTAAGCCCTCTGGCCTGCAGGGCGGCTACGGTTTGCGCAGCATCTTCACGGATACCGTCGTGGAGCTTAAACCAGGCCCGCGGGGCGCTATCTTCACTCAGCAGCAGCCACTGCCCGGCGCTGGGCGGCGTGAGTGGCTCGGTCGTTGCAAAATCGGGCTTGCCCAAGCGCCACGTTGTGCCGTTAAGCACGCCTTCTAGCCCGCTGCCGGTGACGCTTTTCACCTGACGCGCCTGCAGTGTGGCATCGCGGAACGGGCGAAACGCGCGGGCAATGGGATGCTCGGAGTGGGCTTCCAGCGCGGCGGCAATGGCCCGTAGCTGTTCGCTACTTTGCTCGTTTAACGGGCAGGTTTGGGTGAGCTGCATCTCGCCACGGGTGAGCGTGCCGGTTTTGTCAAAAATCACCCGCGTGGCGTTAGAAAGTGATTCGATGGCATCGGCGCGGGTGATCAGCACGCCACGCTGGCGCAGCTGTCCATGCCCTGCCGTGAGAGCCGTTGGGGTGGCGAGTGCCAGCGCACAGGGGCAGGTCACCACTAGAACGGAGAGCAGCACCCAAAGCATGCGGGAAGGGTCGATAAACCACCACGCCACGGTCACGCAAGCGGTGACCACCAGCAGGCGCAGTACAAACAGGTGGGCCATGCGCGCCGCCATTTGCGCCAAACGTGGGCGGCTGGCAAAGGCGCGGTCGGTTAAATCCACAATGCCCGCCACGCGTGCATTGTTGCCTGCATGAGTAACCCGCACCGTGAGCGGGTTTTCCATGTTTTGGCTGCCACCTACCACCTGTTCGCCCACTCGGCGGGTGACGGGCAGGTACTCGCCGGTCAGCATCGACTCGTCCAGGCTAGACTCGCCATCTTCGATAATACCGTCGGCGGGGACGCCATGGCCGGGCTTGATAAGTACGCGGTCGCCTGGGGCAAGCTCGCTAGCGGGCAGAATGCGTTCGCTGCCGTCAGCTTCCAGCCGTGTAGCAGACACCGGTAGCACGCCACTAAGCGCATTGCCGCTATGGCCGCTGCGCCGCCTAGCGCGTCCTTCCACGTAGCGGCCAAACAGTAGGAAGAAGGTAAACATGGCGACCGAGTCAAAATAGACCTCACCCACGTTAAACAGCACCGCGTAGCTGCTGGCGAAATACGCGCCACCAATGGCTAATGAAACAGGCACATCCATCCCTAGTACGCCGGTTTTGAGATCGCGCAGGGCGTTACGGAAGAAGGGCAGCGCCGAAAAGAACACCACCGGCGTTGCCAGAGCGAACGAGAGCCAGTGAAACAGCGCAAAGAAGTCTTCACTGAGTTCCCCAGGCCCCGACACATAAATGGGGATGGAGAACATCATCACCTGCATCATCCCGACCGCCGCCACTATTAAGCGGCGCACATTCATGCGCTCTTCATGCTGCAGCCGCGTCTGGGCTTGGTCGGGTTCATAGGGCTGAGCATCGTAACCAATCGCGGCAAGTTCAGCGAATAGCTGCGATAGCTTTACTACGTTTGGGTCCCAGGAAACCCGCAGGCGGTGATGGGTCAGATTCACCGCGCTGGAGACAACGCCTTCAAGCGCGTTCAATCGGTGCTCGATAAGCCAGGCGCAGGCGGCACAGGTAATCCCTTCTACGGCAAGCGTTGCCCTAACGTGGCCCTCATCGCCATCCGGATGAACAAACTGCGACTGTAGGCCAGGGTCGTCAAATACCGACCAAGTATCCGCTTTTGCAGCTTGACGCTCATCGGGGCGCTCAGGCAGTTCGGTACGGTAGCGGTAGTAGCTCTCTAATCCGCCGTCGACAATGGCATGGGCCACGGCTTCGCAGCCGGGGCAGCATAAAGAGTGGGACGTGTCATCAATGACGATACGCCACGGTGCCCCGTCGGGCACCGGGCTTCCGCAGTGGTAGCAGCTTAGCGCTTTAGTGCTCATTCGCTCTCTGACCGCCCTCCGGGCAGAAGGGCAACGCTCGTTTCATTGGGGAAGCGGGCTTCGCCGATCAGGCGCCACTCGGCGTCATCGCCTTGCACGGGCTGAATCTGTAGGTACCAGCGGTAGCGCAAATTATCCGGCCCCTGAGTGATATAGCGGCCTTCGCGCACGTGTTCTAGTACGAAGGATTGATCACGGTCATCTTCGGTGGGGAAGATGAGATCTAAATAGAGTTTATCCGGACGAGCATCGCCAGCAAGGTCGATCACAATATCACTAGTCAGTGGGTCGATGCGCAGGTCGGCGCTCAAATTGAGTTCGCGCGCGCGCTCCTGCTTCGCCAGCACCATGTTAATAGCTTTACCGTGCTCGTAGTAATCCTCCTGGACCACCATGCCGTCGTAGCTCTTGATCGACATGATGGCGAAGCCAGTACTAAATAGGATGGACGAAAACAGCAGCCCTAGTAAAAACCACGGCCAAAACTGTTTGTACCAGGGCGGAATCGAGGTGTCTGACATGACGCATTTATCTCCTAATGTCGCTCAAGAACCGCGTTTCGCGGGTCTGGCGAATTTGCTCATCTTGCTGCGCCTGCAGCGTAAACGTAATCGCGTGGCTGGGCTCGCTTAACGACGCTGGGTCGGCCAGTACGGTAATCACCTGAGTGCGTGATTCACCCGCAGGTACACGCAGCGAGGTGTTATCCAACTGCAAATTAGGTAAGCCTGCCGCGCTAATATCATAGGTGTGATCTTGGGAGTCCAGGTTGCGCACAGTCAGGCTGTAGACGTTGCTGATCTGCCCGTCACGGGTCATTTGGTAGAGCTGAGTACGCTCGCGCTCAGCGTCAAAGCTCATCGGGGTACGGTCATTAACTGCCCAGGCAAAAGTCGCCATCATCACCACCAAAGCAACGAAATAGCCAATCAAGCGCGGGCGAAGAATATGACTTTTCTTGCCTTCCAGCGCGTTTTCAGTGGTGTAGCGAATAAGTCCTCTGGGGTAGCCCATTTTATCCATCACGCTGTCGCAGGCATCGATGCAAGCGGCGCATGTGATGCACTCGTATTGCAGGCCGTCGCGTATATCAATGCCGGTGGGGCAGACCTGCACACAGAGTTCGCAGTCGATACAGTCTCCCAAGCCCGCTTCTCGCGCTTGCGTATGGCTAAGTGATTTCTTACGTCTACCACGTGGCTCGCCTCGCGCTTCGTCGTAAGAGACGATCAGCGTATCGCGATCAAACATGACCGACTGGAAGCGGGCGTAGGGGCACATATAAATACATACCTGCTCACGCAGCCAGCCTGCGTTGAGGTAGGTAAAGACTAAAAAGAACCCAACCCAAAAATAGGACCAGCCGTGGGCTTCTAGAGTGGGAAGCTCCATGACAAGTTCACGAATCGGCGTAAAGTAGCCTACAAACGTCACACCGGTTGCCAGAGCGATCAGCAGCCAAGCGGTATGCTTCGCGCCCTTACGCCAGGCTTTATTGGCATTCATCGGTTGGTTGTCTAGCTTTATGCGCTGGTTGCGCGAGCCTTCGATCCGGTGTTCAAGCCAGATAAAGAGAAATGTCCAAACACTTTGCGGACAGGTGTAACCGCACCATACCCGCCCCGCAAAAACGGTAATAAAAAATAGCCCAAAGGCGCAAATAATCAGCAGCCACGACAGAAGAACAAACTCTTGAGGGTAAAACGTGGCGGCAAAGATATGAAATTCTCGGCCCGCTAAGTCAAACCACACCGCAGGGCGGTCGCCCCAGTTTAACCAGGGCAGCAGAAAGAACCCCATCATCAGCGCCCAGTTGGCGCTGCGTCGCACCTTTTGAAACAGCCCTTTGATTTCTCGTACATAGATGTGTCGCCGTTTGGCATACATCTCTTGAGTAGTTGTTTCACCAGGCGTGTGGTGCCCAACGGTTGGCGGCGTAATATCGTGGCTAGGTATTTTTTCCATGGCGGTGATCGCAGCTCAATAGGCAGGAGTGGACATCAGCCCGGCAAACTCGACGTCAGCACACAGTGCCGGTTGCGTTGTGTTATGCCGAGTCGTTGATCGCACATGACTAGCAATAGTGTAACGGATCGTCGGGCGGCTGAGCGGTCGTTAGATGTAGAAAGGGTGCGGTATGTAACCGCACCCCTTCGTTTACGCTTGCGTTAAACGCCTGTCAACGGGACTAGTCGTTGAAGCGCAGGCTATACACGTAAGCGGCGACGAGATGGACGCGTTCCTCACCGATATACGCCGCCTGGGCAGGCATGTGGCCGTTACGGCCATTGCGCAGCGTTTGGCGAATGGAGTCGGCAACGCTCTGCCCCGGTGCCTGATACAGCCAGATATCGTTGGTCAGGTTGGGCGCGCCGAGTGCCGTGTTGCCGGTGCCGCTGGGCGTGTGACAGGCGGCACAAGCGGCCAGGAAGGTGCTTTCACCGCTGGCTGCGCGCTCCTCGTCGTGCTCCAGGTTGGAGAGCGACAGCACGTACTGAGTCAGGTTTTCGATGTTGTTCTCACCCAGCTGCTGCCAGGACGGCATCAGGCCGTTACGGCCGTTGTTGAGCGTGGTCAGAATGTTCTCGGGTTCGCCACCGTATAGCCAGTCATCGTCGGTCAGGTTGGGGAAACCGTAGCCGCCCTGGGCGTTCGAGCCATGACACACAGCGCAGTTGTTCAAGAAGATACGCTCGGCCACCTGCATGGCTTCACCATCACGCGCCAGCTCGGGGATAGGCACTTCCTGATACTGAGCAAAAATTGGCGTAAAGCGATCTTCGGCGTCGGCCACTTCCTCTTCCCACTGACTCTCCTGGGACCAGCCCAGTATGCCTGCGTAGTTACCCAGGCCTGGGTAGAGCACCAGATAGCCAAGGGCAAATACGACGGTCAGGATAAAGAGCTTAAACCACCACTGCGGAAGTGGGTTGTCATACTCTTCAATTCCGTCAGCCGCGTGGCCAGTGGTTTCGATATTGCCATCAGCATCTGGGGTTTTATCGGTGCGGCGGTTGGCTAGCAAAATCCAAACGCTTAGCGCGATCGTGCCCAAAGTGATGACGATGATCCAGGCGCTCCAGAAGCTGGATAGGGAGTCACCCCATAAATTATTCATCTATTCTTATCTCCCCTGTCGTGGCGGGAATCCGCTTCGTGTTCTGTCGAAGCATGCTTGTCACGGGTCGGCTGCTCATCATCGTCGGCAAAGGGCAAGTTAGCCGCTTCGTCGAAGTCTGGCTTGCGACGCTTGGAGTAGGCCCAGAAAAAGATACCGATAAAAGCGACGATCAAAATCAGCGTGATAAGGCCGCGGAAAGTTCCCGTATCCATAACTTAACGAGTGCCCTCGAGCACGGTTCCTAGCTGTTGTAGATAGGCCACCAGCGCAGTGATTTCCTGCTGGCCGCGTACTTCGGCGGTGGCGTTGGCGATATCTTCATCGGTGTAGGGAACGCCCAGCTGACGCAGCACACGCATCTTGCGCGGTGTCGCTTCGCCATCCAGGGTGCGCTCGAACAGCCAGGGGTAAGCCGGCATGATGGACTCGGGCACGACATCGCGCGGGTTGTACATGTGGGCACGGTGCCAATCATCACTGTAACGACCACCTACGCGCGCCAGGTCTGGCCCAGTACGCTTGGAGCCCCACAGGAAGTTGTGCTCGTATACTTGCTCACCAGCAACGTTGTAGTGGCCGTAGCGCTCGGTTTCGGCGCGGAACGGGCGAATCATCTGGGAGTGGCAGCCCACGCAGCCTTCGCGGCGGTAGATGTCTCGACCTTCCAGCTCCAGCGCGCTTAGCGGGCGCAGCCCCTCCACGGGCTCCGTCGTATCCTTTTGAAAGAACAGTGGCACAACTTCGGCCAGGCCGCCAAAGCTGATCGCAACCAGGATCAAGACGGCGAGTAGGCCAACGTTCTTTTCGACAATCTCATGTTTCATTGGTCTGAACTTCCCCGGTTTAAGCGGCTTGCGGCGCAGTGAGGCTGATGGCTTCACGACGCTTGACGGTCATGTACACGTTGAACGCCATAATCAGCATGCCGGTTACCCAGAAAAGGCCGCCAATCATGCGGACAATGTAGCCGGGGCCGCTGGCTTCAACAGACTCCACGAAGGTGTACATCAGCGTGCCGTCGGCGTTGATGGCGCGCCACATCAGGCCCTGCATGATGCCGTTGACCCACATGGCGGCGATGTACAGTACGGTACCGATGGTGGCCAGCCAGAAGTGCACGGCGATCAGGCTGACGGAGTACATTTCGGTGCGACCGAAGACCCGCGGGATCAGGTGGTACATGGAGCCGATGGTGATCATGGCTACCCAGCCAAGTGCGCCAGCGTGTACGTGCCCAATGGTCCAGTCGGTGTAGTGCGACAGCGCGTTGACGGTCTTGATCGCCATCATCGGGCCTTCAAAGGTCGACATGCCGTAGAACGACAGAGCTACTACCAGGAAGCGCAGCGTTGGGTCGGTGCGCAGCTTATGCCAAGCGCCTGACAGGGTCATCATGCCGTTGATCATGCCACCCCAGGAAGGTGCCAGCAGAATGATCGACATAATCATACCCAGTGACTGCGCCCAGTTGGGTAGCGCGGTGTAGTGCAGGTGGTGAGGACCTGCCCACATGTAGATCATGATCAACGCCCAGAAGTGGACGATAGACAGACGGTAGGAGTAGATCGGACGCTCTGCCTGCTTCGGTACGAAGTAGTACATCATGCCCAAGAAACCTGCGGTCAAGAAGAAGCCGACCGCATTATGGCCATACCACCACTGCACCATGGCGTCGACAGCACCTGCGTAAATCGAGGTGGAGTACATAGGCGTGACGGGAAGTGCGGCGTTATTAACAATGTGTAGAACGGCAACGGTCAGAATAAACGCAGCAAAGAACCAGTTCGCCACATAAATGTGCGACGTGGTGCGTTTCTTAATCGTCATTAAGAAGACGATCGCATAGCTGATCCATACTACTGCCAGCAGTATATTGATCGGCCACTCAAGCTCTGCGTACTCTTTAGTAGTGGTGTAGCCCAGCGGCAACGTTACTACTGCAGACAGGATGACCGCTTGCCACCCCCAAAAGGTAAACGCTGCGAGCTTGTCAGAGAACAGCCGTGTCTGACAGGTCCGCTGTACGACGTAGTAGGACGTCGCAAAAAGCGCTGAGCCACCAAAGGCGAAGATAACGGCGTTAGTATGTAACGGACGCAGGCGCCCGAAGCTAGTCCAAGGTAGGCCGAGGTTCAGCTGCGGCCAGACCAGTTGGGAGGCAAGGATAACGCCAAGCGCCATACCTACAATGCCCCACACAACGGTCATAATCGCGAACTGCCGAACTACCTTGTAATTGTAGGTCGGGTGTTCCAATGCTGTGCTCATTTCATGTTCCCATCGAACGCGGTTAGGGGGTAACCCGTGGCATTTTGCACGGATGCGGCCACCCGCTTGATGATGCAGGTCAAGATCCGGCCTAGATTCTATCGCAGCCGCGCCCTAAGCTGAACACGCCAATGGATGTAACGTTGAATTATTAGGAGGGCTGGGTGTCCTATTACGCTGATCTTGGGTTTGAGGCCATCACCCCAGAGGCGTTGCGTGAACGCACCGCCAGCCCCGCTGTTCAGCGGTTTCTCGTGGAGGGGGTTGGCCCGGTGAGCGTCTCGGGCATCCCTGAGCTGGGGCGAATTCTGCTAGCTCATGGCGCCGGGGCAGGCCACCTATCCGAGTTTATGCGGCAATTTGCCGCGATGCTGGCCAGCAAGAGGCTACAAGTGTGGGCGATCGATTTCCCCTATATGCAGCAGATGAGCGAGGAAGCAAAGCGCCGGCCTCCGCCTCCCGTCAAGAAAACGCTGGAACACTTTGCCGCTTGGTATGCCCTGCTGGCGTCAAGCAGTGGTTCGCCTTTGTGGGTTGGGGGTAAATCCATGGGCGGGCGTGTGGCATCGCTCTTTGCCAGCCAGCATCGCTGTGCAGGTGTCGCAGGTGTCATTGCGGCAGGCTATCCGTTTCACCCACCCAAAAAGCCCGACTCCCTTCGCACCGATCATTTTCCTGACATCTCTATGCCTATGCTGATTCTGCAAGGTGAGCGTGATCCGTTTGGCTCTCGTGATGAGGTGGCCCACTACGCTTTACCTGACTCCCTACACGTTCATTGGCTAACCGATGGCGACCATGATTTTAAGCCACGACGAAGTTCTGGAGTAAATCAGCAAGTTTTGATTGACGAAGCAGCCATAGTTGCGGCATCCTTCGTCCGCGCTCAGTTAGCGGTTGCCGCGAGAACGTGCAGCACGCTGGTTTAAATCAAAAATTTAAACACAACGTGTTGACATTCCAACAGGCTTCTGTAGAATGCAGCGCCACGTGACCAGCGGGTGGTTAGCTCAGTTGGGAGAGCACCAGCCTTACAAGCTGGGGGTCACTGGTTCGAACCCAGTACCACCCACCATTGATTTGGTGCCCTGGAAACGTGATGCGGTAACTGATGTATATGCGGACCGGTAGTTCAGTTGGTTAGAATGCCGGCCTGTCACGCCGGAGGTCGCGAGTTCGAGTCTCGTCCGGTCCGCCATCATTATGTTTATTTGCATGCGCTAAGTTATCGCTATTCGGACCGGTAGTTCAGTCGGTTAGAATGCCGGCCTGTCACGCCGGAGGTCGCGAGTTCGAGTCTCGTCCGGTCCGCCACGATAACTTAATAAGTAGTTATATTGATAAGCGATAAGCTTTCAATATCCCGGGTGGTTAGCTCAGTTGGGAGAGCACCAGCCTTACAAGCTGGGGGTCACTGGTTCGAACCCAGTACCACCCACCATTCAGTTTCACATTTATGCGCCTCTGAACCGCTTAAATTGTCTGTTGAATGGTTATGTGTCTTACAGTGGACCGGTAGTTCAGTCGGTTAGAATGCCGGCCTGTCACGCCGGAGGTCGCGAGTTCGAGTCTCGTCCGGTCCGCCATTAAGCACCTGTCGGCAGTCATTAAGATAAAGCCGAAAAAATTCCAAAAAAGCCCGAATCATAGATTCGGGCTTTTTTATTGCGCGTACATAACACGCTAACAGCACCGTGCAGTCAATGAGCTGCACGGTGCTGTTACTTGCTTTTGTTACTTGCTATGGAAGCGTTAGGCGATTGCGCTGACGCCTGCTTTGGCAATTTGCACGTCTTGATCTGGCTTGACGCCAGAAATGCCAACAGCGCCGACGACTTGGCCATCCACGATGATCGGCACGCCGCCAGATAGCAGACCCTGTAGCGGCGCAGAGACAAACGCCGTGCGGCCACCGTTAATCATCTCTTCAAACACTTGGGTCTCTTTACGACCCAGGGCCGCGCTACGCGCTTTTTGGGTAGCGACATCGGCGCTGAACGGGGCAGCACCGTCTAAACGGCGCAGTGCCAGTAGGTGGCCACCATCGTCAGTAACGGCAATGGTGACCGGCCATCCGTTGTTGTCAGCTTCTTTCTGGGCAGCGTCGAGAACTTGGATAACGTCGGCTTGGCCTAAAACAGCTTTGGTTTGCATCAAAGGATCCTTCTTATCATAGGGATTAAAGCGCTGCGCCCAACCGTTAATACGTTGTGAAAGCGCAGCGAGTGTACAGGGTTATACCAGGGCAGCGTCTACGACTTCTACCCAGTGGCGTACCGGCGTGCGGTTGGCGCTGGCGAGATGGGTCTGACAGCCGATGTTGGCGGTCACAATCACCTCAGGGTTGCCTGCTTCTAGCGCATTCAGCTTGTTATCGCGCAGCTGAGTGGCGAGCTCTGGCTGTGTGACCGAGTAGGTGCCTGCCGAGCCGCAGCACAGGTGGGCATCTTTCACGGGCGTGAGTGCAAAGCCGAGTTTGCTAAGCACGCCTTCCACTGCGCCGTTGAGTTTCTGGGCGTGCTGCAGCGTGCAGGGGCAGTGGAAGGCTAAGCGCTGGTGCTCTTTAAGCTGCAGCGCCTCGAGCGGCTCGTCGCGCAGTATTTCGACGATATCCTTCGCCAGTGCGCTGACTTTTTTGGCCTTTTCAGCGTAGGCGGGGTCGTCCTTGAGCATGTCAGCATACTCTTTGACGAACGCGCCGCAGCCGCTGGCGGTTTGTACGATGGCTTCGGCGCCCTGCTCGATTTGCGGCCACCAGGCATCGATGTTGGCGCGCATCCGCTCGCGGCCCGCCTCTTGGGCATTGAGGTGGAAGTCGATGGCCCCGCAGCAGCCAGCTTCACTAATCGGTGTGACGCTAATGCCCAAACGGTCGAGCAGGCGCGCCGTGGCTGCGTTGGTGTTGGGCGACAGGCCGGGCTGCACGCAGCCTTCTAGAATCAACACCTTGCGGGCATGGCGCTGGCTGTTGGGTCGCTGGCCTGCATCGACCGGTGCGGGCGGCATTTTGCTACGCAGTTTGCCGGGCACTAGGGGCTTGAAGGTTTGCCCTAGCGTTAGTAGCGCTTTGAAGCGTTTCGGATCCACCAGCATTTTGCGCAGCGCATAGCGCTGGGCGCGCTCGGCGGCTGGTCGCGGCACGCGGCGGTCGATTTCGGCGCGGCCAATGTCCAAAAGTTTGTGGTACTCCACGCCAGAGGGGCAGGTCGTCTCACAGTTGCGGCAGGTTAGGCAACGGTCGAGGTGAAGACGAGTCTCTTCGGTGACTTGGTCATCGTCATCGCGGCTCTCCAGCAACTCTTTCATCAAGTAGATGCGCCCGCGCGGTCCGTCTCGCTCATCGCCCAGTAGCTGATAGGTAGGGCAGGTGGCGTTACAAAAGCCGCAGTGTACGCAGGTGCGCAGAATGCGCTCGGCTTCCTGGATATGCGGTTTCTGGCGGTCGGCATCGGTAAAGTGCGTCTGCATGTCAGCTCTCCTGATTAAAATGCCGCATAAAGACGACCAGGGTTGAAAATGCCGTGGGCATCCAGCTCGGCCTTCAGGTTGCGGTGGTACTTCTCGACCACAGCATTCAGCGGAGTAAACGGTGACTCCGCGCCCCCTTGGGCATGCGGGGTGTAGCAGGTAGCGTGGCCACCGGCCTTCTGGCATGCATCGCGCAGCGTGTCTGCGGGTAGTGCGGTTTTCACCCAGCGTTGGCTGCCGCCCCAATCATAGAAGATATCGCTTTCATCAACGGCGAGCTCTAGCGCTGGGGTATGGGGCGGTAGCGAGAGGCGCCACAGTGCTTGCCCTTCATTGAGGCTGAAAAAGCCATGCTGCTGGTCACGCAGCTGTTGCCAGAAATCCGCAGACAGTTCTTCACCGCCTAGGCGCTCTTTCGTGGCCTTGACGGAGCTTTCACCCCCTTCCAGCCGAATAAACAGCTCACCTGCGTGCCATGCCGCAGCGGTAATAGGCAGCGGCTGGCGGCCAAGCTCAGAGAGCTTCGCTAAGGCATCTTGCAAGCTCATTTCAAGGCGCAGGCTGTGGCTGGCGGTGGGTATGGGCAGCACCTTAAACGAGATATCGGCCAGCACGCCCAGCGTGCCCTGGGCACCTGCCATCATGCGGGACAGGTCATAGCCGGCCACGTTTTTCATGACTTCGCCGCCAAAGCGCAGCAGTTTGCCTTCCTGGGTGATCACCCGGGTGCCCAGCACGAAATCCCGTGCGGCACCTGCCCAAGGGCGGCGAGGGCCGGACATGCCGGTGGCCACCGCGCCGCCAATGGTGCTGGCGTCGCCAAAGATCGGTGGCTCGAAAGGCAGCATTTGATGTTTTTCTGCCAGTGCCGCGTTCAGCGCGCTCAGGCGGGTGCCTGCCCGTACCGTGACGACGAGTTCGATAGGGTCGTAAGAGACGATGCCGCTATGCGCTGCGACATTGAGTTCCGTGCCTTCCACCGGGCGGCCATAAAAGGCCCGGGTGTTGCCCGCTACAATGCGTAGCGGGGTGCGGTCGTGGTAGGCGCTACGAACCTGTTCGCACAGCTCATTGGCGATATCTCGGTCGGCAGCGTGTATCGCTAGTTCGGTCATGGTCGATCCTTATAGCATCAGAAGCGTGGCAGTTCTGGATGCGGTAACTCGTTGTTATGCACATGCATCGCGCCAAATTCGGCACAGCGCGCCAGGGTGGGAATATTTTTCCCTGGGTTGAGCAGCCGTTTGGGGTCGAACGCCGCTTTTAGCGCGTGGAAGACCGTCAGCTCATCGGGCTGGAACTGGCTGCACATCTGGTTGATTTTTTCGCGCCCAACGCCATGCTCTCCGGTAATCGAGCCACCGGCGGCCACGCATAGCTCCAGGATCTTGCCGCCTACGTCTTCCGCCAGGGCAAGCTGACCCTCTTTGTTGGCATCGAACAGGATCAGCGGGTGCATATTGCCGTCACCCGCGTGGAATACGTTGGCCACGGGCAGGCCGCTCTCTTCTGAAAGTGCGGCAATGCCTTTCAACACGCGCGGCAGCTCGCGGCGGGGAATGGTGCCATCCATGCAGTAGTAGTCGGGTGACATGCGGCCTACGGCAGGGAAGGCATTCTTGCGTCCGGCCCAGAACTTGGCGCGCTCGGCTTCGTCCCGCGCCTGTTGAATGTTAGTGGCTCCGGCCTTTTCCAGTACGCGGCGCACGGTGTCGCAATCGTCGTCCACGTCGGCTTCCACACCATCCAGCTCACAGAGCAGAATGGCTTCGGCTTCCACGGGGTAGCCTGCCTTGATGAAATCTTCGGCGGCTTTGATGGCGAGCTTATCCATCATTTCCAGGCCACCGGGGATAATGCCTGCGGCAATGATGTCGCCCACCGCGCGGCCCGCTTTTTCAATATCATCAAAGCTGGCCATCAGCACTTTGGCGGTTTGTGGCTTGGGCAGCAGCTTCACGGTGATTTCCGTGACCACCCCAAGCATGCCTTCTGAACCGTTCATCAAAGCCAGAAGGTCGAAACCGGGGGCATCCAGGGCTTCAGAGCCCAGCGTCATGTGCTCGCCTTCAATGGTCAGGACATCCACGCGCATGACGTTATGCACGGTAAGACCATACTTCAGACAGTGCACGCCGCCTGCATTTTCAGCCACGTTGCCGCCAATCGAGCAGGCAATTTGTGAGGAGGGGTCGGGGGCGTAGTAGAGCCCGTAAGGGGCGGCCGCCTCGGAAATGGCAAGGTTGCGCACCCCAGGCTGAACGCGGGCAATGCGCGCGTCGGGGTCAACGGTAATAATTTGGTTGAACCGCGACATAACCAGCAGCACGCCCTGCTCAAGCGGCAGTGCGCCGCCGGAAAGGCCGGTGCCTGCGCCCCGGGTCACCACGGGTACGCCCAGTGCATGGCAGCGCTTTAACAGGCCCTCGACCTGTTCCAACGTTTCCGGCAGGGCCACCAACATGGGCAGCACGCGATAGGCGGCGAGGCCATCGCACTCGAAAGGACGTAAATCCTCCTCACGATGCAATAGCGTCAAAGAGGGGACAGCGCCTTGCAGGTCGCTGAGTACGTCAGCTTTATCACGGTGGACAAGCTCGCCATCGAGGCGCTCGTCGAAAAGGATATTCATGTTAACTCCTATGGATGAGGAGGATAGATGGCTATCTAATCACTTTATGGAAAATACTTCCATAACGTATGAGTGGTTTTGGAATTGTTTTTCATAAAGTACTTGAGGAGTGGTCGGTCAGGTAAAATACATCTTTTTAATATAGTGCTGGGTAGCCCTAGGGCTACCCAGCGGGTGATGACCAATGAGGTAAAGAGGCCCTTTACATCAACGGGTCAGTAACACCAAGGACATAAAACGCGATCAGCGCGATAATGCCAGCAAAGACTAGGTAATAAATGGTCGGGATGATCGTTTTACGAATGGTGGTGCCCTCGCGGCCGAGTAGGCCAACAGTAGCCGACGCCGCCACGACGTTGTGAATTGCGATCATGTTACCTGCGGCAGCACCCACGGCTTGCAGTGCCACCATCATGGCTGTGGACAGCCCCAGCGTTTCGGCCACGCTAAACTGGAACTCCGCCAGCATTAGGTTAGACACCGTGTTGGAGCCTGCAATAAAGGCGCCCATGGCCCCCACAGCGGGGGCAAAGAACGGGTAGATGCCGCCCACACCGTTAGCCACCGCTTGCGCCATCATGACGGGCATCGAGACCAGGTCCGCGCCGTTGACGCCGGAGTTGATCAGGATACGTACCATCGGCACAGTGAAGATCAGGACGAAGCCCGCACCAAAAATGGTTTTGGTCGACTCGGATACTGCAGCGCTTAGCTGGCGCGGGTTCATGCGGTGCAGGAAGTAGGTCACCAGCACGACCGCTAGGATGATACCGCCGGGCAGGTAGAGAGGCTGGATGCCACCGCTCACGCCTGCTTCGCCGAAGATATTGGCCCAGTTCAGGTTGATGGAGGTTAACGCAGCTTTGAGCGGCTCGATGGTGCGTGAGGCTACCAGGAACAGAGCGAGCAGTACGTAAGGCACCCAACCTTTAAAGGTCGACATCGGTGCTTTACCGGCCACATCGTCAAGCTTGATTTGCAGGTTGCCGATCCACTCATCCGGCCAAGCGGTCGATTCTGGGAAGTCCCAGGTATCTTTGGGCAGCAGGAAGCCTTTACGTGCAGCAGGCACCACAATCGCTAAGCCCACCATCGCGCCAATCATGGAAGGGAATTCCGGCCCAAGCAGCACGCCCACCAGCATGTAAGGCACCACGAAAGAGACACCCGTGAAGATGGCGAATGGTGCAATCGAGAGCCCCTCTTTCCAAGAGCGGTTGGCACCGAAGAAGCGCACCATTACCAGTACGAGGATTAGCGGCATCAAAATACCCACGATACCGTGGGTGATCGCCACCGAACTGGTCACCTGCTGGAAAAACACGTCCCAAGTAGAGCCGTTCGCTTCTAGCTGCGCGGTAATGTCGGCACGGTTTAAGCCGCTACCCACACCCACCACAACAGGCGTACCCACGGCGCCAAACGACACTGGCGTGGATTGGATCATCATACCCACGACCACCGCCGCCAGAGCCGGGAAGCCCAGCGCTACCATTAGTGGCGCTGCCACGGCAGCGGGCGTACCGAAACCGGACGCGCCTTCGATGAAGCAGCCAAACAGCCAAGCAACAATCAGCGCCTGTACGCGACGGTCTGGGCTAATGCCCGAAAAGCCGTTACGAATGGCAGTAATACCGCCCGAGTGCTTTAGCGTGTTGAGCAGCAAGATAGCGCCGAAGATAATCCACAGCAGGCCAGCGGTCTGGATAAGCCCCTGTACGGTGGATGCCGCCACGCGGCTAAACGACATATCCCAGGCGGTTAGGCCAATAATGGCCGCCGTGAGGAAGACAATCGGCATCGCTATCTTGGCCGGGACTTTAAAGCCTATGAGCAAAATCCCAGCCAGCAATAGCGGCAGAAATGCCAGTAGAGCGAGTATAGTTTCATTCATGGGAGGAACGGCCCCTTGTTATTGATTTGGTATGCTCCGCGAAAGCCAACGTGTCATTTCAATGATAGTTGGGTCAGCGTGAAAGATACGGTTAGGCGGGCAGAATGACTACATTGGAAAATTGGTCTTACCAGTTGACGTGGGCCGTTTTGAGCATAATTTAAGCGGTCGTTTTAATTTAACGTGTTGTTTTTAAGATGTTTTAAACATTGTATCAGAGTGTTAATACAGCAACAGTCATTAGACTAATAGACAGTGCAGCAGGCCTTCGCGCGGTGGGTTACGAACGTCGCTTGTGTCGCTAACCACTTAGACTCACTGTAGGTGGCGGATTGACCCCTGTAAAAAAGGAGAACTAACAATATGGCAATAACACTTTATGACCTGTGCGGCCGTGATGAGCGCCTACGCTTTTCGCCTTATTGCTGGCGGGTACGTATGGCGCTTGCCCATAAAGGGTTGGACTACACAACAGTAGCCTGGCGTTTCCAAGAAAAAGAGGCGCTGGCGTTTGCCAACTACGACAAAGTACCCGTGTTGACCGATGGCGACACGGTAGTGACCGATAGCTTCGAGATCATGCGCTATCTGGACCGCGCCTACCCCGAAGCCCCGGTGCTGGGCGAGGGTGTAAGCCTTCAGCGCGTGATGTTTTTTAAACAGCTGGTAGAGCGAAGCATTACGCCTGCGCTGTTCAAGATTGTGGTGTTGGATCTCCTAGAGGCGATTCACCCTGATGACCGCGCTTACTTCCGTAAAACCCGGGAGGCGCGTTTTGGCGCTACCTTAGAAGCCGTCAGCAATCCGGAGCAGGGGCGTCAGCAGCTTAAACAGGCACTGGTACCGGTAAGCGCTCAACTGAAAGAGAGTCTATTTTTGGATGGTGAAACGCCCAGTGGTGCGGATTACTTGCTGTTTGGCAGCATGATGTGGGCCTATACCGTTTCTACCGAGCCGCTCGTGGAAGAAAGTGACCCTGTAGCAGCGTGGTTTGCGCGTATGCTAGAGGTGCATGATGCAGCTGCTGGCCAAGCCATGACGATTCGTGATCTATAACAGGTAAGGCGGCCATGGCCGCCTTACACCCACAGGCAACACTAACGGCGTAGTCCGTTAGTGTGAAAGGAGATGGCAATGATTGACCTGTATTACTGGACAACCCCGAATGGCCATAAAATCTCCATCATGCTTGAAGAGGCAAAGCTGGCTTACCGTGTTAAGCCCGTTAACATTGGCCGCGGCGAGCAGTTTGACCCTGAGTTTCTAACCATTGCTCCTAATAACCGCATTCCCGCCATTGTTGACCACTCCCCCCAAGACGGCGGCCAGCCGATGGCGCTGTTTGAGTCAGGTGCGATTCTTGAATATCTCGCCGATAAGACAGGGCAATTTCTGCCAGCAGAAGGGCGAGAACGCTATGTGGTACTGCAGTGGCTGCACTGGCAGGTGGGTGGGCTTGGCCCTATGGCGGGCCAGAACCATCACTTTTGCCACTACGCACCGCAGAAAATTGAGTACGCCATAGAGCGCTATGTACGCGAGACCAACCGGCTCTACAGCGTGCTGGATCAACGACTCTCTCAGCAGCATTATGTTGGCGGCGACCGCTACTCCATTGCGGATATGGCGATCTACCCCTGGATTGTGCCCTGGGAGAAGCAGCGTCAAACCTTGGAAGAGTTCCCCGATCTTGAACGCTGGTTCGAAGAGGTATCGCAACGCCCGGCGGTGCGTAAAGCCTACGCGCTAGTGGAAGATATCAATCCCCAAGCGGGCATCACGATGGATGATGAAGCTCGTAAACATCTGTTTGGCAACCGTTAATCCAACGGCTTTTTCTGGTCTTTGAGTGGGCGAAAGTGTGGCAAGCGCAGCATGTTGAAAATCATGTTGCGCTGCACAAAAATCGCTGCTAGCTTTGTGGGTAGCAACGGCAAACGCCCACTACCGGCCTGCCTCGGCGCGGGTCGAATCGCTAGCTCACTCAAGGAGATTGCGTGATGAACAAGGCCGCAGAGAAAACCAGTCAGCAGTTCGAGTCGGTATTCGTGTCCCCCATGCGTTCCTACACGTTGGCGGCACTGAACTACTACGAGCAGCTGGTCGGCGCGCAGATGGATGCAGCCCGTGCCTACTCCGACATGACCATTGCCCAAGCGCGCACGTGGTTAGACGTAGACGTAAAAGACGCGGACAGCTTCAAAAAAGCGATGGAGAGCCAGCAAAAAACTGCTGCCGATCTGATGGAGCGCATGAAAGGCGACTCTGAAAAAGTCACTTCTATCAGCCAGAGCTTCATGCAAGACAGCCAGAAAATGGCCGAAGAAACGACCAAGAAAGCGGTAGAGACTGCCAAGCAGTAATTATCCCGCTTGAGTGAAAAGATGCCGCGCCTGGAATTATTCCAGGACGCGGCATTTTTTTGCGTACTTGTTACTTAGCATGTTTTTTTGGTTAGTAGGAGGCGTGGCGATTATAGCGAGGCCTCGTTAGCGCGTGCTCGGAGCCGGAAGCGTGCAATACGAATAATTTGTTGAATCGCGGTTTCACGCTCTTGGGCCAAGCCGTTCTCCAAACGCTCTTCGAATGCCGCGAGGATGTCGTAGCGGTTCAGTCCTTTCACCGCAATGACGAACGGAAAGCCAAATTTCTCTTTATAGGCCGCGTTGAGCTGCTCAAAGCGGGAAAATTCCTCGGGCGAGCACTGGTCGAGCCCTGCGCCTGCCTGCTCGCTGGTGGAGTCGTGCGTCAATTCTCCCGCCAGTGCGGCCTTACCCGCTAGATCGGGGTGGGCCCGAATAACGGCAATCTGCTGCTCGGGCGTTGCCTGACGCAGCATTAAACCCATCAGTTCGGCTAGCGCGTCAGGGTTGTCATGTTTAGGACGCAGGCCCTGGTGCCAAGCGGCTTCTGCCACCCAGGGCGAGTGCTCATACACATCGCCATAGTGGGCGACGAAGTCTTCCAGGCTGCATTGGCTGGGGGCAGGGGATAATGTGAGTGGGGTAGCGGTCGGCACAAAAACTCTCCAGGCGTGCGAAAAGGGAAATGCTGTATACAATAAATAGCATCAACGGTACTCTTTGACCAATAGGTCAAGCTCTACACATACCCTCCATCCATAACACCAACAACCCCGCCAATGTAAGGAGTGACGATGGGACGCTTAACTACCCACGTGCTGGATACCGCCAAAGGACAGCCCGGCCAAGGCATTACCATTGAGGTTTTTCGGCTAGCGGACGGCAGCCGCGAGCATTTAGGCACCACCGTCACTAATAGCGATGGCCGCTGCGATGCCCCCATTTTAAAAGGCGATGCGCTAACGCCAGGCGAGTATGAGCTTGTGTTCCACGCTGGAGACTATCTGCGCGCTCAAGGGGTAGAAGCCGCTGAACCGCGCTTTTTAGACGTTATTCCGCTGCGCTTCGGCGTGGCCGATGCAAGCCAGCACTATCATGTACCGTTGCTGCTTTCGCCCTACGGCTACTCCACTTACCGTGGTAGCTAAGAGGACTAGGCATGCAAGCGTATATCATCGAGTTTGTGAATCTACTGCTGCGCTGGTTACACGTGATCGCAGCGATTGCATGGATCGGCGAGTCGATCTACTTCGTGATGCTGGATAACGGCCTGCGCACTCCCAAAGCCGCTGAAGATCGTGAAAAGGGTGTTTTTGGCGAGATGTGGGCTGTACATGGTGGCGGTTTCTATCATAACCAGAAATATGCCACGGCCCCGGCCAAGCTGCCCAACGACCTGCACTGGTCGTTCTGGAAAGCCTATACGACGTGGCTATCGGGTTTTGCGCTGTTCGTCATTCTCTACATGGTGAACCCCGGTTTCTACTTAGTGAACCCGGACAGCAACTGGGCCTGGGCGGCTAACCTTACCGGTTGGCAGGCCAATCTGCTGGCGCTTGGGTTCCTGCTAGGCGGCTGGGTGGTTTATAACGAGCTATGTAAGCGCATCAGCCCCAACATGGAGCGCGATGGACTGCTGAGTATTGCCGTAGCGGTGATGATGGTGGTGGTGGCCTACTTAAGCACCCAGATGTTTACTGGGCGGGCGGCATTTCTGCTCACCGGCGCGGTAATGGCCACGGCTATGTCGGCCAACGTCTTTTTCTGGATCATTCCCGGCCAGCGCCGCATGGTGAAAGCCATGAAGGCGGGCGAGGCTCCCAACCCACTAGACGGCAAGCGCGGCAAGCAGCGTTCGGTGCACAACACCTACTTCACGCTCCCCGTGGTGCTGCTGATGGTGAGTAATCACTACTCCTTTATCTACGCCCACGAGCTCTCTTGGGTGGTAATGGTGCTGTTTATCTTTGCCGGAGCGCTGATTCGTCAGTTCTTTGTACTGATGCATGCCGGTAACATTCAGCCTGCCTACCCTGCAGTAGGCGTTGGGCTGATTTTGCTCGCGTTCTGGGTGGCCGCGCCCAGCCCAAGTAGCATCGCAGAAAGCACTGGCGGTGCGCCCACACAAGCGCAGATATCTGGATTGATTGAGCAACACTGCACCCAGTGCCATGCCCGCAACCCCGAGCATGCCGGTTTCTCCGCGCCGCCTGCAGGCTATGCCTTTGATAGCTGGGACGATATTCTTGGTCACAAAGCGCAAATCCAACAGGTCGTTGGCAGTCGCTACATGCCGCTTGGTAATATCACCAACATGAGTGACGAAGAGCGCGATATCATTGCGGCCTGGGAGGAGTAATCAGAGTCGCAGACAGGAGACACTATGAGTGATGCGCAGGCGGCGTTAAAGCGGAGGCCTTCTGACAAAGAGGGCGATGAGCGCCACGAAGCGATTTACCGGGCGGTGAGCGATGCGATTGTGGAGCAGCGCCTTAAGCCCGGCGCTCGGCTGCGTGAAGATGCGCTAGCGGAAGTATTCGGTATTAGCCGCACGGGGATTCGTAAGATCCTTCAGCGGCTGGCGCTGGAGCAGCTTGTTACCTTGACCCCGCGTCGTGGGGCTAGCGTGACGCGCCCCACTGCCGATGAAGCGAAAGACGTGTTCGATGCCCGCCAGTTGATCGAGTGTGGCCTCATGCCCGATGTGGCCAGGCGAATGAACGCCGCGGCGGCAGCGGAGCTTCGCGACATGGCACGTGAGGAACGCCAAGCTCTACGCAGCGGCCAGCAGAGTGTGGCGATTCGTCTTTCGGCGGATTTTCACGTGCGTCTCGCGCAGCTTTCCGGCAACGCCACCCTGGCGGAATTCGTTGAACGCCTCTGCTCGCGCTCATCGCTGATCCTCGCCGTTTACGGCCAGCGCGGCCACCTAGGCTGCGAATCCCACGACCACGATGACCTGATTGGCTACCTGGAAACCGGCAACGGCGAGCGTGCCAAAGCCTTTATGAGCCGCCACCTCAAAGCCATCGAAGCCTCGCTCTCCATGGTTGAAGAGGAAGAGAATGTACCGGATCTGCAGCAGATTTTTGGTGTTTAGCGACGACGCATCTGCTCAGCTGTAATATTTTCTATATTGTATACAAAAATAGAGCGCTTTTCTGCGATGCGCAAGCCCTTTCATGCGATGGGTTGGCGTTCGTAGAGTTGACCAAGTGTTCAGGTTTCAATGGGTTAGCGCGCTATTACGCCTAAAATCGTCGTTATCTCAACTAATTAGCCCTGAGTCGAATTGCGATGGTTGTTCAAAATGGCTGTTTTGTATACAAACTAAAACGCTCTGCCTCTGTTAAGGAGCCTGTTCATGACCTCTCATTACCCCCGCGATTTAATCGGCTATGGTCGCACGCCGCCCCACGCTAACTGGCCAGGCAAGGCCAAGATCGCCGTTCAATTTGTGCTTAATTATGAGGAGGGCGGCGAGAACTGTGTGCTGCACGGTGATTCAGGCTCGGAGCAGTTTTTGTCCGAGATTATTGGCGCGGCCAGCTATCCAGACCGCCATTTGAGCATGGAATCCATCTACGAGTACGGCTCCCGCGCTGGCGTGTGGCGTATTCTGCGCGAGTTCGAGCGCCGTGGGTTGCCACTGACCGTATTTGGGGTGGCGATGGCGCTAGAGCGCCATCCGGATGTGGCCCAGGCGTTTAAAGAGCTTGGCCATGAAGTGGCGTGCCACGGCTACCGTTGGATTCACTACCAAGAAACTCCTGAGCATGTCGAGCGCGAACATCTGCAAAAAGCCATGGAGATCTTCCAGCGCTTGTACGGTGAAAAGCCTGAAGGCTGGTACACCGGGCGCGATAGCCCCAATACGCGCCGTTTAATTCTGGACGAAGGTGGTTTCCTTTACGACAGCGATTACTACGGCGACGACCTACCGTTCTGGACCAAGGTGAGCGATAGCCAGGGGGCTGAGCATAACCACCTGATCGTGCCTTACACCTTAGATACCAACGACATGCGCTTTGCTGCTCCGCAAGGTTTCAATACGGCGGACCACTTCTTTACCTACCTGCGCGACGCCTTTGATGTACTGTACGCCGAAGGGGAAGAGGCGCCGAAGATGCTCTCAATTGGTATGCACTGCCGTTTGTTGGGCCGCCCGGGGCGCTTCCGCGCACTGCAGCGCTTCTTAGACCATATTGAAGCCCACGACCGAGTGTGGGTAGCACGCCGGGTGGATATCGCCCGCCACTGGGCGGAGCATCATCCGGCACCGACTCGTTAAAAGGCAGCATCATAATGAATAAAACGACTTACTACGCCCCCTCCGGCGGTCACCCGCCGCAAACCCAACTCACCGCTGACCGTGCGGTCTTTACCGAAGCCTATGCATTGATTCCCAAAGGCGTGATGCGCGATATCGTGACCAGCAACCTGCCGTTTTGGGAGGGCACTCGGTTATGGGTGCTGGCGCGTCCGCTGTCAGGGTTTGCGGAAACCTTCTCCCAGTACATCATGGAAGTGCAGCCTGAGGGCGGTAGCGATAAGCCTGAGCTAGACCCCCAGGCGGAAGGCGTGTTGTTTATTGTGCAGGGTGAGTTAACGCTCACTTTAGCGGGTGAGCGCCATACGATGGGGCCGGGTGGCTACGCGTTTATTCCACCTGGCAGCCACTGGCAGGTGCGCAATGAAACCCGCGAGCCGGTGCGTTTCCACTGGGTGCGCAAAGCCTACGAGTATGTAGAAGGTCTGGAAGTGCCCAAAGCCTTCGTGACCAATGAGCAGGAGATTGCACCGATCGAAATGCCGGGCACCGAAGGCCGCTGGGCCACGACGCGTTTTGTCGACCCTAACGACGTGCGCCACGATATGCACGTCAATATCGTCACCTTTCAGCCGGGCGGCGTGATTCCGTTTGATGAAACCCACGTGATGGAACACGGCCTCTACGTACTTGAAGGCAAAGCGGTGTATCACTTGAACCAGCAGTGGGTCGAAGTGGAAGCGGGCGACTTTATGTGGCTACGCGCCTTCTGCCCTCAGGCGTGCTACGCCGGTGGCCCTGGCCCGTTCCGCTACCTGTTGTACAAAGACGTTAACCGCCATGCGGCGCTCAAAATCTGAGTTGGGAAGCCCACCACAACTAATACTCGTTAGGATGATGCTATGTTAAATCTGACGGCAAAACCGCTGACGACGGAGGCGTTTGCGCCCTTTGGAGACGTCATCGATGCCCGCACCTCCGCATCGTTCCCGATTAACGCCGGGTGCACCCAGCGCCATCACGATCTCGCCAAGGTAGAAACCCTCGGCGACAACGCTCGAACGCTGATCAATATTTTTGTCAGCCAGCCAGTGACGCTGCCGCTCAATCTCACGTTTTTAGAGCGCCACCCCCAGGGCAGTCAGGCGTTTATGCCACTGCATCAGGAGCGCTTTATTGTGGTGGTGGCACCACCTGGCGACACCATCGCGCCAAACGAGGTGCAGGCGTTCGTCACCGACGGCCGCCAAGGGGTGAACTACCACGCCGGTACTTGGCACGCGATTCAGTCGGTGCTGGAGCGCGAAGGGGAATTCCTGGTGGTGGATCGCGGTGGGGATGGCAATAACTGTGACGAATATCCCCTGGCTGTTACCGTCACTTTAGCGGAATAGCCCACCGCAAGTGCATGCGAGTGTCATCTTGGTTGGGTTATGCTGATAAGCTGACACTCCACTCTATATGAACGGTTAGGACATTTATGAGCGCAAACACCCATATCCCCCTTCGTCGTACCAAAATTGTCGCGACCCTCGGCCCCGCCAGCGACCGTGAAGGCGTGCTGGAAGCCATGTTGAAGGCGGGGGTGGATGTGGTCCGCTTGAACTTTTCCCACGGCACGGCCGATGACCATCGTCGCCGTCTTGCCCGTGTGCGTGAAATCGCCGCTCAGCTAGGCCGCAGCGTGGCCGCGCTGGGCGATTTGCAAGGCCCCAAAATTCGCGTTGCCCGCTTTAAAGAGGGGGCGGTTTATTTAGAAGAGGGCCAGCCGTTTGTACTGGATATGGCCATGGATAGTGACGCTGGTGATATCCACGGCGTCGGCTGCGATTACAAAACCCTGGCGGATGATGTAACTGCGGGCGACCGCCTGCTGCTGGATGATGGCCGCGTGGTGCTGGATGTTACCCGTGTAGAGGGCAAGCAGGTACACACCGAGGTGGTGGTGGGCGGCAAGCTCTCTAACCATAAAGGCATTAACAAGCAGGGCGGCGGGCTATCTGCCCCCGCGCTGACAGAAAAAGATAGAGCCGATCTGAAAACCGCCGTCGAGATTGGCGTTGATTATTTAGCTATTTCCTTTCCCCGTTCAGCGGAGGATATGCAGGAAGCCCGCCGCTTGCTGGGTGAAGAGGGCAAGGAAATTGGCCTCGTTGCCAAAGTGGAGCGTGCCGAGGCCGTGGCCGATGACGCCACGCTGGATGGCATTATCGAAGCCTCCGAAGCGGTGATGGTGGCCCGTGGCGACCTCGGCGTGGAAATTGGCGATGCCAAGCTGGTCGGCGTGCAAAAGCGGATGATCAAGCGCGCCCGTTCGCTTAACCGCGCGGTGATTACCGCCACCCAAATGATGGAGAGCATGATCTCCGCGCCGCTACCCACCCGCGCTGAAGTTTTCGACGTCGCTAACGCGGTGCTGGATGGCAGTGATGCGGTCATGCTCTCGGCAGAAACCGCCGCGGGCGACTACCCGCTGGAGACCGTAGAAGCGATGGCGCGTGTTTGTCTGGGTGCCGAGCGTGAGCGGGTCGCTCAAGAGTCGGGCCACCGTATCCACGAAGGCTTTACCCGCCCGGACGAAACCATTGCGCTATCGGCGATGTACGCTGCTAATCACATGAACGGCGTGGTGGCGATTGCTTGCATGACCGCCTCGGGCTACACGCCGTTGATCGCCTCGCGCATCCGCTCGGGCTTGCCTATCGTGGGGTTGGCTCACAACCCGATTGCCCAGCGTCGCATGGCCCTGTACCGGGGCGTGGTATCGCTTCCATTCGACACGTCGCAAATGACCGCCACCGAGCTGAATGATCAAGCGCTCACGCTGCTGGTGAAGCAGGGCGTCGCCAAGCCGGGAGACCACGTCATCCTGACCCGTGGCGACCACATGAACGCCCACGGTGGTACCAACACCATGAAAGTGATGGCTATTACCGAGCAACACGCCGACAGCGCAAAGGCCTAGCATATGCGCTTACTGCTGTTGCTATGCGGTTGGCTGTTAAGCGCGCCTGTGATGGCGGGCGCGCCCATTGTGGCGGCGGCGTCTAGCCTGCAGTTCGCCTTGGAAGAGGCTGCCCAGCAGTTCACTCAGCAAACCGGCCAGGCGCTGCGTCTCAATTTTGGCTCTTCTGGCAACTTTCGCCGCCAAATCGCCCAAGGCGCGCCCTTCGAGCTGTTTTTGTCAGCAGATGAAGGGTTCGTTCAGGCGCTTTACGACGAGGGCTACGTGGATAACGCGGGCGTGATTTACGCCCGAGGACGGCTAGCCTGGGTACAGCCGGCTGGCCGTTACTCCGTACCCAGTGAGCAAGCGCCGCTTGTCGGCGTGCAGGAGGCCATTACCGCCTGGGAAGAGGGGCAGCGGCTGCGTATCGCCATTGCTAGCCCTGAACACGCCCCTTACGGCGTGGCTGCCCGAGACGTGTTGCAAAAGGCGGGCCTATGGGAAGCCAGCGAACCGCTGCGGGTGCAAGGGGAGAATGTCTCCCAGGCGATGCAGTTTGCCCTTTCCGACGAGGCGCGAGGTGGCTTAGTGGCTTACTCGCTAGCAGTCGCGCCCGCGCTGGCGGAGCGCAGCGAGGCGGTGTTGATGCCTGAAACGTGGCATACGCCGCTGCGCCAGCGCATGGTGTTAACGCCGCAGGCTGGAGAAGTGGCTCAGGCGTTTTATGAGTGGCTGCAACAGTCTGACGCGAAAGCGATTTTTGAAGC
This sequence comes from Halomonas sp. Cn5-12, assembly GCF_021532545.1. Lineage (NCBI taxonomy): Bacteria > Pseudomonadati > Pseudomonadota > Gammaproteobacteria > Oceanospirillales > Halomonadaceae > Halomonas > Halomonas sp. Cn5-12. Next base: position 23,983 of record NZ_JAKGAY010000006.1, on the reverse strand, counting down.
CTACGGATTTAGTACCGATTAATGGACTGGTCGGCGTTCTCTGTATCGTTGCGGCTCGCGGCGTTTACCTGTCTCTTCTTATTACCTCTAGGCATTTGGTGGGGGCGCGTGCTGGCGACCGCACAGTTCCGTGGCAAGGGGCTGTGTGAGGCGCTGATTGCGCTGCCGCTGGTGCTACCGCCCACGGTGCTAGGGTTTTATCTGCTCCAGCAGTTTGGCCGTGATGCACCGTTAGGCGGTGCCTGGGCGGCGCTGACAGGGGGCGGGCTCAACTTTACCTTTAGCGGTATTTTGTTGGCTTCTCTGATTGCCAATCTCCCCTTTGCTATTCAGCCGATTCAGCGTGCCTTTGAGCATGTGCCTGCGAACCTGCGTGAGGCTGCGTGGTGCAGTGGGCTAAGCCCATGGCAAACCCTGTGGCGTATTGAATTGCCGCTGGTGTGGCCGGGCATTCTATCGGCGGCAGCGCTAACCTTTGCGCACACACTGGGCGAGTTTGGCGTGATTTTGTTGGTTGGCGGTGCGATTGATGGCGAGACCCGCACGCTCTCTATTGCCATTTATGATCGCGTCCAGGCCTTTGACGAGCAGGGTGCGGCGAGCATGTCTGCCCTCTTGCTGGTCATTTCCCTGGCAACCTTAGGCCTTGTCTATGGGCTCGCTAGCAAGCGTAGGTGGTCACGTGGATGATCTGATAGTGACCGCCCAACAGGCCGGCCCGATTCCACTCAATGCATCGTTTCGCTGCGCTCCTGGGGAGCTGCTGGCGCTGGTCGGGCCATCGGGAAGTGGTAAAACTACCTTGCTACGCACCATTGCGGGGCTTTACCAGCCGGAGCAGGGGCGGGTGAGCTGCGCGGGCGCGGAGTGGTTTTGGGCGCAGGAGGGCCAGCGCCGATCGCTGACGCCGCAAGCGCGCCGGATCGGCATGGTGTTTCAGGACTATGCGCTGTTCCCCCACCTAACGGCGCTGCAGAACGTTCAGCTTGCCATGGGGCATCTACCCCGCGCCCAGCGGCTTGAACAGGCTGCTCAGTGGCTCACTAAAGTGCGCTTGGAAGGCTTAGAGGCGCGCTACCCTAGTGAGCTGTCCGGCGGCCAGCGCCAGCGAGTGGCCTTGGCTCGCGCCTTGGCGAGGGAGCCCCAAGCGTTGCTGCTGGACGAGCCGTTCTCTGCGGTGGATCAAGTGACGCGTCGCCGCTTGCAGCGCGAGCTGGCACTGCTGCGCCAACACATCTCCATCCCCATCATTCTCGTTACGCATGACTTGGATGAAGCCAACGCGCTCGCCGATCAAATCTGCGTGTTGCATAACGGGGTGAGCCTGCAGCAGGGCACACCTGAAGTGCTGTTTCGACGGCCCGCTTCGCCGCTTGTCGCTAGGCTGCTGGATCGCCATAACGTTTTTACCGGGCAGGTTGTCGAGACGGTCCATGGGCGACGCTTGCAGTGGGGGGAATGGCTGCTAGAAGTCAGCGAAGGTATCGCCCAGTGTGAAGTAGGAGAGTCATTGGCCTGGTACCTGCCGCCGTCGGATATTGTACTGCATCGTCGGGGACGGCCTTCCCAAGGCGAACGCGAAAACCCGGTGGCGGCGACGGTCAGTGAAATGGTGGTGTTGGGCGGCATGACATCAATCTCGCTGCGTGTTTCCCACGGAGATATGCTACGTTTCGACATCGCCACCCACGCGGCTAAACGTAATCAGCTTAGCTTGGGGAAAAGGGTGCACGTCTCGCTGCTGGCTGAGGGGATTCATCTTATGCCCGCGCAGCGTACCCAAACGGCATCACACAACAAAAGGAACCTGTTATGACCCTGACACGCCGCCAACTGCTGAAAACCGCTGCCTGTGGTTCGCTTGCCGCCTGTTTACCCCTGCCGCTGTTAGCGGCTTGGGCGGCTGAACCCGCGCCAGCCAACACGCTGCCGCTGGCGATCCATAGCGAAGGTGGCCCGCATCGCCTGGATGTCGAAGTCGCCGAAACCGCTTCCCAGCGCCAGCGCGGCCTGATGGGACGTGAACATCTGCCAGAAACACGAGGCATGCTGTTCCGATTTGAGAGCGAGCAGCCTGCCGGTAACGCCTTTTGGATGTACCGGACGCTAATTCCGCTGGATATCGCTTATATCGACGGCGAAGGGCGCATCGTCGCCATCAACACCATGCCGCCCTGCGAATCTGATGCTCCTCAGGAGTGCCCCTCTTACCCTGCCGGGGCGGCCTATCATGCGGCGCTGGAAGTGAACGCGGGCTATTTTGCTGAGCGTGGCATACAGGTAGGCGACTGTGTCTCGGTGCCTGCGCTGGCCGGTTTTTGCCGCCCCGAATAACGTGCTTTGTTACGCCCTGGTTGGCCGCTGTTTTCCTACATTCAGCACAATTAGGGCAACGCCCGCGACTACTAGCCCGCCGCCCACCAGTTTATGGAAACCCATCGGGTCGCCCATCAGCAGTGCGCCAAGGCCAACGGCAAACACCGGGGTAAGCAGCGTCATTGGCACTACGCGATTCACCGGGTGGCGGCGCAGCAGCGCGTACCAAATGCCGTAAGCGGCGATGGACGACATAATGGCGGTATACGCCACCGCGCCCCAGCCCAGCCAGCTTGCCTGAGCGATGGCTTGCCACTGATTTTGCTCAAAGAGCCACGAGCCGAGCGCAACCTGAGGCACCGCAAAGAGCGCTACCCAACCTGCCAGCGCTAGTGGCGCAATGGGCGGCCCGCGTTTGATCAATAGCTGCGACACCGCCCAGCCAAACGCACTCAATAGCAAAATGGTTAACGGTAGCGGCGAGGGCAGCGTTGGCCCGCCCGCCAGCACCACCACACCTGCAAACGAGAGCAGCAGGCCTGCCAAGCGTTTAGGCCCTAATTTCTCTTTTAGGAATACCACCGCCAATAGCGTGGCAAACGGTGTGCCCATCTGCACAAGCAGCGCGCCTGTTCCAGCTTCCGCTTGCCCCAAACCAATAAACAGCAGCGCAAAGTGAAGGCTGCCAAACGTGATGGATAGCAGCACTAAAAAGGGCAACTGCGCCCGGGCTACCGGGTAAAACGGCACCAGCAGCGCGGCCACCAATATGAAGCGCAGGGTGGTCATTAACAGCGGCGGCAGCTCCGCTACGCCCACTTTGATCACAATAATATTGAGTGACCAAATAACAATGACCAACAGGCCCAGGAGAAAATCACGAAGCGGCACGGCGTTATCTCGGTTAGGGGGCGAGGGAGAGGCTATCAAGGGTGCTTATATAACGGTTGGAGAGCTTTTAAGCTAATAATCTAAACATAGTGTTATAGTAAAGCGGCAACAGTCGTTGTATCGAGATCAATAGTAATAACAGAGGAACGATTATGAAGAAAATCTCATCAACGTTGTTAGGCCTGACCATGGCGCTAGCGGCTTCCGCCCATGCAAACGACAAGCAGTTGGTCATTGGTACCAATAACTGGGCTGAAAATATTGCCGTCGCCAATATGTGGAAAATCGTGCTGGAAGAGGAGCACGGCTACGAGATTGAGCTGACCGATGTGGGCAAAAGCGTGCTGTACAGCGGTTTGGCCAATAACGATTTCGATATCTCTTTGGAAATCTGGCTACCCACGACGGACAAAGATTTTCTTGCGCCCTATAAAGATGAGATTGATGTGCACGACGTGTGGTACGAAGGCACTGGCCTAGGCATTGTGGTACCTAGTTACGTTGAGATCGACACCATCGACGCGCTGCGCGATAGCGCTGAACAATTCTCCTATCAAGGGCGCCCCACCATTATTGGGATTGATTCTGGCTCCGCGATTGCCGGGTCAACGGATGATGCCATCGATGCTTATGACCTGCCGATGCGTCAGCTCTATAGCTCCGACCCGGCGATGATGGCGGCCCTGGACGATGCCTATCAGCGTGAAGAGCCCATTGCCGTGACGCTGTGGAGCCCGCACTGGGCCTTTGCTGAATATGATCTCAAGTACCTGGAAGATACTCAGGGCGTTTACGGTGAAAGCGACGATATTTTCTGGTTCTCACGCAAAGGCTTCGCCGAAGACGACCCGTGGCTCACCCAAGTGCTGAACGAGTGGCATATGGATGACGATACCTTAGGCGGGTTGATGGCGACGATTGAACAGCAGGGCGACCCAGTAGAGGGAGCGCGCACCTGGATCGGCGAGAACCGCGAGTTAATCGATACGTGGCTGGCCGCTGGCGAATAGCATTTTAACGTAAGTCTCTATAACGCCCTGACGCGCAGGGCGTTCTGCTATGTATACACCTGAGGATACAACACTGAGTTGCCAAGACCGACCTTAGATGGCTTCCTTTCGCTTGCTAACTGCCTACAATGGGCGTGTGCCTGTTGCCTTTCACTGGGCCGGGCATCTCATAAGAACCGCAAAAAGTATTGATAAAAAAAGAACGGATAAAAAGGATCGACAATAATGATGCTGACACGCTCTATGGCTCGTTTTACCGCTGGCTTGGCTGGCGCTGCACTGCTCTCGGCTGCTTTTTCCGCGCAAGCGCGCGAACTCTCGGTCTCTACCGTGCTTTCAGAAGCCTTTCCTTGGGGGCAGGCCGCTGAAAAGTGGGCGGAGCTGGTAGAAGAGCGCAGTGGTGGTGAACTCACTCTGCGGGTCTACCCCAACTCTCAGTTGGTGTCGGGTGACCAAACCCGCGAATTTTCTGCCATGCGCTCTGGGCTGATTGATGCCGCCGTGGGTTCAACCATCAACTGGTCGCCCCAAGTGCCGGAATTGAACCTGTTCTCTTTACCGTTCTTTATTCCTGATGAAGCCGCTGTCGATGCCGTGACCGGCGGGGATGCGGGCACTATGGTGTTCGAGGCGATTGAGTCCCGTGGCGTTATTCCGCTTGCCTGGGGGGAAAATGGCTTCCGTCAGGTATCCAATTCCCTCGGCCCTATCAGCCAGCCGGAGGATCTGGATGGCCTGAAAATCCGCGTAGTGGGTTCGCCGCTGTTCCAGGATACGTTCTCCGCGCTAGGTGCCGACCCTACGCAGATGAGCTGGACCGACGCCCAACCGGCCCTCACCACGGGTGCGGTCGATGGCCAGGAGAACCCGCTTTCCGTATTTGATGTGGCGCGTATTGACCAGGTGGGCCAAGAGCATCTAACGCTCTGGAACTACATGAACGACCCGCTTGTTTTTGCCGTTAATCAGCAGGTATGGCAGTCGCTGAGTGAAGAGCAGCAGGCCATGCTGCGTGAGACAGCCGAAGAAGCGGGCGCGTGGGAAATTGCCATGACCCGTGAGCAGGAGAGCGAGCGTTTAGCCGCGATTCAAGAGCGTGGTGTCACGGTAACCGAGCTGACCGATGAGCAGTACCAGGCGTTTGTGGATGCCACTCAGTCGGTGTACGAAAAATGGACTCCGCGCATTGGTGAAGAGGTGGTAAATGCCGCCCAAGCCGCTATCAACGCACGTTAATTCTTCGAGGGTTTTGACTGCCGCCTAACCAGGGCGGCGGTTCTTTGCTGTGAGGCTGCCATGAAAGGCTTTCCTGATGCACGCCCAGAGCGCTGGCTAGGTGCGCTGGCGCTGATTGTGATTTCATTGATTAGCCTGGGTAATGTGATCACTCGTTACCTTACAGGTGGCTCATTTTCGTTCACGGAAGAGTTTTCCGTCTTTCTATTGGTCGTGCTGACCTTTGCCGGTGCGTCGGTTGCCTTGCGTCGCGACCGGCATATCCGCATTGGCTTTTTAGAGCGTGCCCTGCCTGAGCGGTGGCGGGGCGCGCTGATTCTTTTTCAAGCCCTGTGTGGCCTGATCGTATTGGGTTTAATTACCTGGTATGGCGGCAAGTTGGCGTGGCAGGAGTATCAGTGGGAGTCGCTGTCGCCCGGGTTAGGCCTGCCCCAGTGGTGGTACTTGGTGTGGCTGCCTATTTTGTCTGCTGCCATGCTATGGCGCTTGGTGCAGCAAACCCGTGACCGTTTGAAAGGGGAGCTAACCAGTGACGCCTGATATTTGGATGATTTTGGCATTTGCCGGGCTGTTAATTGCTGGCGTGCCGGTGGCGTTTTCCTTGGCGCTTTCTGGGGCGGTGGGCATCGTGCTTGGGCTCTCGCCAGATATGCTGGCTACCCTGGGCACCAATACCTACAACAGCATCGCTAAATACCCTCTCATTGCGATTCCACTGTTTATTCTCACTGGGCTGATTTTTGAGCGAGCAGGCGTGGCGCTGCGTTTGGTGCGTTTTGCCCAGGCGCTCATTGGGCCCCGTCACGGTGGGCTGGCGCTGGTTGCGGTATTGGTGTGCATGATTATGGGGGGCATGAGCGGCTCTGGCCCCGCTGACGCCGCTGCCGTGGCCATGGTGATGCTGCCTAGCATGACGAAGGCAGGCTACCCCAAGCCGTTTTCGGCCACGCTCATTGCGGCTTCGGCATCCACGGCTATCTTAATTCCGCCTTCAGTGGCGCTGATTCTCTATTCGATTGTGGTGCCGGGCGTTGATCTACGTGCGCTGTTCGCCGCGGGGCTTTTCCCTGGTGTGCTAGCGGGTTTGGCGCTGCTGGTACCGGCGATGCTGGTCGCCAAGCATTACGGTTGGGAAGGCACGCCGGTAGAGGGAGCCGAAAAACTGACGGTACGCGGAACCTTCCGCGAGGCGCTGCCTGCTTTGTTTGCGCCAGTGCTGATTTTAGGTGGGCTGCGCTCAGGACTGTTTACGCCCACAGAGGCCGCCGTGGTGGCCGTTGCCTATGGGGCGGTGGTAGGCCTGTTTCTTACCCGAGAGCTGACACTTCGGGATGTGTGGGAGCTACTGGGGGAGGCCGCGATTATCTCTGGCGTAGTGATGCTGATTATCGCACTGGCGGGCATTTTTGCCTGGTCAGGCACGATGCTCGGCACCTTCCGCCATTTAGCGGAATGGATCATCAGCCTGACCGATAACGGCGTCTTGCTGTTGATACTGGTGATGTTGGCGGTACTGGTGGCGGGCATGCTGCTGGATGCGATTTCGATTTATCTGATCATGATGCCAATTCTGATTCCGGTGATGCAGCATTTTGAGTGGAATCCGGTATGGTTTGGCATTTTGCTGGCGATGAATATCGCCATTGGTCAATTTACGCCACCGGTGGCGGTGAACCTGATGGTGACCACGGAAGTTGCCAAGATACGCCTAGAGCATACGATCGGCTGGGCGCTGCTGTTTGTGGTTGCCATGGGGTGCGCCTTGGCACTGGTGGCGATATTTCCCAGCATTGCTCTGTGGCTGCCCACGGTGCTGGGCTATAACGTTTGAGCATGGCAGGGATACGATCAGTGATGGCCCATGCCAAACCGGCATACCTTTATGCCTATGTTTAACGCTTACTAAACGTTACAGGCCGCTAGACTTGTCGAGTATCACCCAACGTGCTCACGGGAATGCTTGGTGCGGCTCAGAACAATAGGCCGAGTGACGTCTTTGTCAGTACCTATCTCAGCGATCACCACTTGTGAAAAGAACGAAACGTCAAGTGGCGATGCTGCACTGCATCCTCGGTTAAATGACATCGCGCTTCGCCAATTAGCATTTTTTTCGCTAAAGTAGGAACAGTCGGCACTAAATGCCGAGATCGATAACAGACTGTCTTGACAACGTTTTGGAGCCGAAACACCTGAAGGGAACCGTTCTGCAGATGGCTTCAAAGCGCATAACGCTCACAACATCAAGATAAAGAGGTGTGTTCATGAAACGCCATGTATTTTCTACCGCGGCTTTCTCAGGCGCGTTCATTGCGGCGGCAACCTTTGCCTCTCCGGCCGTTGCCCAGGAGCGCTACATCACCATCGGTACCGGCGGCCAAACCGGTGTTTACTATGTGGTTGGCCAGTCGGTATGCCGTATGGTTAACCGTGGCAGCGATGAGCACAACATCCGTTGTAACGCCCCGTCTACCGGTGGTTCCGTTGCTAACGTCAACGGCATGAAGAGCGGTGAGCTGGATATGGGCGTTGTGCAGTCTGACGTTCAGTACCGCGCTTACCACGGTGAAGCCAACTTTGAAGAAGAAGGCGCTTGGGAAGATATGCGTGCCGTCTTCACCATGCACGGTGAGCCGCTGACCGTGGTGGCCCGCGCGGATTCCGGAATCGAGGACATCAGCGATTTCCCAGGCAAGCGCGTCAACATCGGTAACCCTGGTTCTGGCCAGCGCAATACCATGGACGTGGTCATGGATGCGTTCGGTTGGGATGAAGACACCTTCGCACTGGCGTCTCAGCTCGACGCGGCTGAGCAGGCAGCTGCCCTGTCTGACAACAACATCGATGCCATGGTGTACGTGGTAGGCCACCCGAACGGCTCTATCCAAGAAGCGACCACCACCATTGATGCGCGTCTGGTCTCTGTGACCGGTGACGAAATCGACGGTTTGATCGAAGAGTACCCCTACTACACCCGTTCTGTGATTCCGGGTGGCCTTTACCGTGGTAACGACGAAGATGTCGAAACTTTCGGTGTGGCGGCAACCTTCGTTTCTTCCACCGCTGTTGATGAAGACATTGTTTACGAAACGGTGAAAGCAGTATTCGAAAACTTCGATCGCTTCAAGCGTCTGCACCCGGCGTTCGAGAACCTCAACGAAGAAGACATGATCTCTGACGGCTTGACCGCGCCGCTGCACGATGGTGCGGCACGTTACTACCGTGAGCGTGGCTGGATCGAATAAGTCGTAAAAAGAGTGATGCTACTGACGGAAGGTGAGTAGCGTCGCTTTGAGTTGCAAAGCGCGGGCACCTTGGGTGTCCGCGCTTCTTGTTGAGAGCGCTGATTGTCAGCGCTGACCATTAGGCAGGGCAAGCGTATGCGTGATGACAAACAACCTTCGGCAGCCGCTGAGAACGACCTGGAGGATATGGTCGCTTCCAGCGATACAGGGGCACGGAAACCCTTAGGCGTACCCGGTAAGCTGCTGGTGAGTATTGCAGCAGTGTGGTCGCTGTTTCAGCTATGGATTGCATCGCCACTTCCCTATATTGTTGGCTTCGGCGTATTTAGCGCCACGGAAGCGCGCTCGATTCATTTAGCGTTTGCGCTCTTTTTAGCCTTTATGGCGTACCCCGCCTTTAAGCGCTCTCCTCGTGATCGTGTGCCCTTAGCTGATTGGGCATTGGCAGCGGTAGCGGCGTTTTGCGGCGCCTATCTGTTTATTTTCTATGCTGATTTGGCCCAGCGGCCTGGGTTGCCGATTACCCAGGATATTATCGTGGGCGTTGTTGGCATTCTGATGCTGTTAGAGGCGACTCGTCGCGCATTAGGGCCGCCCCTGATGATCGTGGCGGCGGTGTTTATTGCTTACTCGTTGTTTGGCCCTTACATGCCGGGCATTTTGGCCCACCGCGGCGTTAGTCTGGGTGGTTTGATTAACCACCAGTGGCTAGGTACCCAAGGGGTGTTTGGTATTGCGCTGGGGGTCTCGACCAGCTTTGTTTTCCTGTTTGTACTGTTTGGTGCGTTGCTGGATAAAGCGGGCGCCGGTAACTACTTCATCAAAGTGGCGTTCTCGCTGCTTGGCCACTTCAAAGGCGGCCCAGCCAAAGCGGCAGTGGTAGCCTCTGGTATGACTGGTTTGATCTCGGGGTCGTCGATTGCCAATACCGTTACCACTGGCACCTTTACGATTCCGATGATGAAGCGAGTCGGCTTTAGCGCGGAAAAAGCGGGGGCGGTGGAAGTATCGTCTTCGGTGAATGGCCAGATCATGCCGCCCGTCATGGGGGCTGCTGCTTTCTTGATGGTGGAATACGTGGGTATTCCTTATGTCGACGTCATCAAGCACGCTTTCTTACCGGCGCTGATCTCCTATATCGCGCTGATCTACATTGTTCACTTGGAAGCGCTCAAGGCCAATATGAAAGGCCTGCCGTCCAGCAATCCGGCACGCCCGTTGCTGAACAAAGTGATCGGCTTTATGACCGGTTTGCTGCTGCTGATGGGCCTCTCCATCGCCGTCTACTACGGCTTGGGCTGGTTAAAGCCGGTACTGGGTGAAGCGACCCCCTGGGTGGTCTCTGTAGGGCTGGCGATTGTATATGTCGGCTTGTTGAAAGTAGGCGCTAACTACCCTGAGCTGGAGATGGACGACCCCAACTCAGAGGTCGTGAAGCTGCCGCAAACTCGCCCGACGGTCATGGTCGGCCTACACTATATTCTGCCGGTTGTCGTGTTGGTGTGGTGCTTGATGGTAGAGCGCCTTTCGCCTGGGTTGTCAGCGTTCTGGGCCACCATGTTTATGATTTTCATCATGGTTACCCAGCGCCCGATCATCGCGATTTTCCGTGGCCGCAGCCAAATGGCGGCCGATATCAAAGAAGGCTTTAAGGATCTGTGGGATGGCCTGGTGACCGGTGCCCGCAACATGATTGGTATCGGTATTGCAACTGCCACGGCGGGTATCGTCGTGGGTGCGGTCTCCCAAACGGGGGTAGGTCTAGTACTCGCGGACGTAGTGGAAATTCTCTCAGGCGGTAACCTGATGATGATTCTACTGCTGACGGCTCTGCTGAGTTTGATTCTGGGTATGGGCTTGCCAACAACGGCGAACTACATCGTGGTATCGGCGTTGATGGCTCCGGTGATTGTGCTGCTGGGCCAGCAAAATGGCCTGATCGTACCGCTGATTGCTGTGCACCTGTTCGTGTTCTACTTCGGCATCATGGCGGATGTCACGCCACCAGTAGGTTTGGCCTCCTTTGCGGCGGCGGCCGTGTCGGGTGGGGATCCGCTGCGCACTGGCTTCCAGGCGTTTTATTACAGCCTGCGTACCGCTGCGCTGCCGTTCCTGTTCATCTTCAATACAGACTTGTTGTTGATTGATGTCACGGTGATGCAGGGTATTTTGGTGTTTATTGTGGCTACCATCGCCATGCTGATCTTTGCAGCAGGTACGCAAGGCTACATGCTGACCCGCAACCGCTGGTACGAATCGCTGCTGCTGCTGCTGGTAGCCTTTACGCTATTCCGCCCCGGCTTCTGGATGGACAAAATCCACGACCCCTATGAATCGGTGCCACCTGCGCAATTTGCCGAGGCACTGGGCCGGGTCGATGACGGTAGCAACCTGCGCGTGCAAATTGCCGGTGAAGACGATTTCGGGGCGCCGATGACCACCTATATGCTCGTCCCCGTGCCGCGCGGTGAAACAGGTGAAGAGCGCATGGCCAACCTGGGCATAGAGCTTTACGAAGATGGCGACCAAACCCTGGTCGATTTCGTCGAGTTCGGCAGCCAGGCGGCTGAGCTAGGCTTCGATTTCGATCAAGAGATCCTCGAAGTGCTGGCCCCGGTAGATCGTTGGACAAAAGAGTGGATGTGGCTCCCAGCACTGGGCATCTTTGGCTTGGTCGTCGTGATGCAGCGTCGCCGTCGGCGTCGTGAAGAAGCCAACGAAGTGGCTGCTGCCTAAGGAGGTTGCTATGTACCATAAAGTGCTACTCCCCGTGGATTTGAACGAAGAGGCCTCATGGAAGAAGGCGCTACCCACAGCGGTAACGTTGTGCCAAACCTTTGGTGCAACATTACATGTGGTCACGGTACTACCAGAATTTAAAATGCCCATGGTTGGCGCTTACTTTCCGAAAAACTTCTCTGAAAAAGCGCGTGCGGCGATGAAAGAAGCGCAGCATAAATTCATTCAGGAACATGTGCCTGAAGGGATCAAAACCCAAAGTGTGATTGTCGATGGCTCACCATGGGAGGCCATCATCAAGGTCGGCAAGAAGATTGATGCCGATTTAATTGTGATGGCATCCCATACTAAGCGTAAATTCGTCGATTACGTACTGGGCCCCAACGCCGAGCATGTCGTTCACCACGCTAAAGTGTCGGTGATGATCGTGCGGTAAGCGCAACGTGCGTCATAAAGCTCCAAGCCCCGGCTTGGAGCTTTTTTTTGGCTCGAATATAACGAAACGCTAACGCATCGAATTAATTGTCGTTAAAAGCGCCGATGAAGGATTTTTTGTACTGAGTGCCTTCAAAAGCATTCGCGAAGCAGCGGCTCAGCTACATTAATAGAACATTAAGCCATTAACGTTGGATTAATGGTCATCAATACACATGGTAGCTATTTCCCTTGGTGCTTGGGTCAGTGACAGCCATCTGGGGTAAATCACAGGAGTTACGCCATGAATGCAGTAACAACAAAAACACACGACCACTCATCCGGTGCGCCGAACGTTAAAATTATCATCAACAAAGTCGGGATGGACAGACCAAAGGCTTGGCTTGCCGCCGGTATGGAAGACTTCCGCCGTGCGACTGCCGTCAGTCTTTCGTATGGCATGTTTTGGGTTGGTTTGAGTATTGCCATCACGTTAGGGGCCTACACATTGGGTTATTGGCACTGGCTGCTGCCCATGATTGCGGGGTTCATGTTCATTGGGCCGCTCGTGGCGGTGGGTTCTTACGGCATCAGCTTGGCCCTCGAGCGTGGGCGGGTGCCTAACTTGGGCGATGCCTTCGGCAGTTGGCGACCGCATGCTGGGCAGTTGGCCATGATGGGCGTGATGATGATGATTTTCTTTCTAGCCTGGATACGCCTGGCTACGCTGCTGTTTGCGCTTTTCTTCGGTTTTGAAGTACCCAGTCCGGCAACGCTTTATACGGCCTTGGTCACCACACCGGAAGGGCTCAGCATGCTGGCGGTCGGCACAGTGGCAGGTGGCATTCTTGCCTTTGGCGCTTTCGCCATTAGCGTGGTCGCTATTCCAACTCTGATGGATCAAGATCTGACGTTCATGGAAGGCATCGAGGCTAGCGTGCGCTGCGTGGCGCGTAACTTCCGGACCATGCTGTTATGGGCTGCTATTTTAACCGGCTGCGTCGTCGTTGGGGTGATGACCTTCTACATCGGTCTGGCCCTCATACTGCCCGTGCTTGGTCACGCTAGCTGGCATGCCTACGAAGAACTTGTTCGGTTCGAGCCGGTCGAGAAGCTGAGTACTTAACGACATCTTCGCTACATTTCTCATCGCTAAGTAAAAAAGTCGACATTCGACTGACCAATGAAAAGAGATGGCGTACCCTAACGCCATCTCTTTTTTTATTGCCTGGAGTGGCCGCTGCTGCGTCGTTTAGGCACTGCGATACGAGGAGTCGATGGTGAAAGCGTTGTTATTGGGGTGGACTATGCTGGCGTTCAGCATTCCCCATACGGGGCTAGCGGACGCGGCTGAGGCAGGCGTGGATAAATTGGCCGCTCCTGATGGGCCCGTCATCCTCAAAATAGATGGTGAAGTAACGGCAGCCAACGTCGAGGAAGAGGCCCATTTTGACCGTGAGATGTTGGGCGCGCTGCCGCAGCACGCTTTTACGACCGGTACACCGTGGACCGAGGGAGCGAGCCACTACCGCGGCCCGCTGATGCGCACACTGCTCGAGCATGCAGGGGCCGAAGGCAACACCATTAACGTAGCGGCCTTGAACGGTTATGAGGCCGAAATTCCTATTGAGGATTTTTACGACTACGACGTTATTTTGGCACTAGAGCGGGACGGGCAGGCCATTCCTATCCGCGAATATGGCCCACTATGGGTGCTATATCCATTCGACCATGATGAGGCGCTGTTGAGCGAGCGTATGCGTTTCAGGGCCGTATGGCAGGTCATGCACATCAATGTCCGTTAGTGAGTCCGCTCGGGCACCCCGCCTGCTACGCTACCCGCGCCGCCTCAAGCTGGTAGCGATTATCACCGTACTGCTGTTTGCGGCTGCGTTGGTGGTGGCTGGCCTTTCGGCATGGCGGCAGGATAATTTGACGCAGAGTTTGCGAGAGGACACCGCCTGGGTGGTCTATAAACTCGACCGCGATGCCGTGCAATTGCTCAATCATTTGTTGGCCGACACGCGGGGCCGACTATCGCCTGCCGCCCAGGATGCCCTCAATCTTCGCTTCGAATTGCTCTATAGCCGGATCACCCTGCTGCGAGAGGGAGAGATTAGTTCGCTATTGCAAAGTATCAGTGCAGCGAGCGAGCTATTGGATCAGATTCAGCAGCAGCTCGACACCCTCGATCCCATGTTCGAACCCCACGAGGACATGGATCGGCTGCCCGTCACGGCCTTGGAGAGCGAGCTTCAATCGCTTACCCGTTTGACCGAGCGCTTGGTGATTGCGATCAACGGTTATCTAGCGGAATCCGCCACCGAAGAGAGGGCGCTGCTAAGTACGCTCTATAAGCTGCTCATTTCGCTGCTGATTGGAATCAGCTTTGCCGTGTTGACGGTCATCGTCTTTTTGGTGCGTGAAATGCGCGAAAGCGCAGCGGCGCGTCGAGAACAAGAGCAGCTCAGTAAACAGCTCCAGGTCACAGCGAAGCAGGCCCAAGCGGCCAATCATGCAAAGTCAGACTTTCTCGCCATGGTCAGTCACGAAATTCGTACGCCGCTCAATGGTGTGATTGGCATGAGCGAGCTGCTGCGCGAGCCCGCCAGCCCCGCCCAGGTCGAAGACTATGCTCGCACTATTCACGATAGTGCCAATCAGTTACTGGCGATGATCAATGAGATTCTCGATTTTTCTAAAATCGAGGCCGGCCATTTGACCCTGGAGACGTCGCCTACGGCGCTGACGCCGCTAGTCGAAGGTGTCATGGCGCTATTCGAGCCAAGAGCGCAAGCAAAAGGGCTGCAACTATCGCTTCATGTGGACCCACTCGTGCCAGCATGGGTCATGATCGATGCGGGGCGTCTGCGACAGATACTGCTCAATCTCATTGCTAATGCGATCAAATTCACTGACTACGGCAGCGTCTCGGTACGTGTCTCCTCGACCGTCGGGCATTTGCTTTTTGATATCAGCGATACCGGTTGTGGTTTGAACAGTGAACAGCAAGAGACGCTCTTCGAACCCTTTCAGCAGGCGGATGAGAGCGTCGCGCGCCGCTACGGCGGCACCGGTTTGGGATTGGCAATCTGTAAACGGCTGAGCGAAGCCATGCAGGGACGTCTGGGTGTCGACAGCACGCCGGGTCTAGGCAGTACGTTTTGGTGCGAACTGCCGTTAGTCGAGGCTTCTCCTGTCAGCTCCCCACTGCCCGTTGAGCCAGCGCGAGATTTTGACGGTATCTCGTTGCTGCTGGTCGAGGACAATGCGGTCAATCGCAAAGTCGCGGTGGGACTTTTGTCGCGACTTGGTTGCGAGGTGGTGTGCGCAGAAAACGGCCGCGAAGCCCTTGCCATGGTACGGCGCCAGCAGGTACATCTTATTTTTATGGACATACAGCTTCCTGATATCGACGGCGTGACGGTGACCCAGCGATTGCGTGAAATGGGCGGCTGGTGCAGCGAGGTGCCCATCGTGGCCATGACCGCAGGGGGGGCAGAGGATGATCGTCGCCGCTGTCTCGCTGCGGGTATGAATGACTACATCACCAAGCCGCTCTCGCTGTTGGCGCTGGGCAACGTGTTGGCGCTGCAGCTGTCAACGACACCAACACCGATGACTCCGATCCCTTCTGCGTTGCGTCAGGAAGAAGGTGACGCGGCCCTACTCAATGAAACGACGTTGGCCACTCTCGTCGGCTCGCTCGGGGCTGATAGTGTCGATCAACTGGCGGTGCTCTATCATCAGCAGGCGAGCGACTACATTGCCCAGCTTTCTGGCTACTTTGCTGCTGGGAGCACATCGAGTCGTGACCACTGGCGTCAGGTCGAGCGGCTAGCGCATCAACTGCGGGGCGAGTCAGTGAGCATGGGCGCAGAGCAGTTGGCTGCGCAAGCCAAGCGGTTGGAGAGCATGGCTGCGCTTGACGAGGCATCGCTCGAGGCGCTAACAGCGTGTTTTGACACGCTGCGTCACTGCGCTGCACGAACTTATGCCGCGCTGGAGAGATGGCGTCGTGACCACCCTCTTCACTAATCATGGTTTGAGTGCGGCCGCGAGCCGTGAGCCCAACCCTCAGGATGCTGCCCATGCGCTGGCTCTCGCGCTGTGTCACGAGCACGCCGGTTTCGTGCTGTTCTTTTGTAGCGCTGAGTATCCGTTGTCGCAGCTAGCGGACGCGCTTTGTCAGGCGTTTGGCGAGCTTCCAGTCAGTGGCTGTACGACGGCAGGTGAGCTGACGCCCGATGGCTACGATCGCGGCTCTATTGTCGCCATCTGTTTCGATAGACGCTTGTTTGCCGTCGAGACCGCGCTGATCGATGACCTCGAACACTTTGATTTGCCCACCGCTCAACCGCTGGTCGATGGGCTACTGGAGCGCTGTCGTCGGCAAGCCGTGGCGCCGGTCAACGAACACAGCTTTGCCCTGACGCTGCTGGATGGGCTATCCAGCCGTGAAGAGCAAGTGCTGGCAACGCTGGATGCGGCCTTGGGGCGCATCCCGAGCTTTGGTGGTTCCGCAGGGGACGATAACCACTTAACCCATACCCATGTATACGCCAACGGGCGCTTTCATACCCGTGCGGCGGTGGTGGTCATGATGAATACTCGGCTACCATTTGAAGTATTCTCCACCCACCACCTTGAGCCACTTGAGCACAAGCTAGTGGTCACCGCTGCGGATCGTGAGCGCCGCCGCGTGCTGGAGCTTAACGGTGTCCCCGCGGCCGAACTGTATGCCGCGCTGGTGGGCTGTTCGGTTGAGGCGCTTGCGCCTCCCATTTTTGCCCAGCACCCGCTGGCAGTACACCTGGGCGGCCAGCACTATATTCGCTCGATTCAACGGGTTAATGATGACGGCAGCCTGAGCTTCTACTGCGCGGTGGAAAACGGCATTGTGCTGACTGCCATGCAGCCCGCGCCGCTGCTCACCGATTTAGCCCACATGCTGCAGCGAGTGGAAGCCCGCTTAGGCGAGCCCGCTGCGATTATTGGCTGCGACTGCTTTTTGCGACGGATGGCGCTGGAGTCGTTGGGGCAACTTGACCAGGCATCGACGCTGCTGCGCCAAGCCCGTGTCGTGGGATTTAATACCTACGGCGAGCAGCACCACGGCATGCATGTTAACCAGACGTTTACGGGGGTGGCCTTTGGCGCTCTTCCAACTCCCTGATTCGCAACAAGACGATGATATTGCGGCCCTGCGTGAAGAGAACCACCGGCTACGCAAAGTGTGTACGGCGTTAATGGAGCGAGTGGAATCCGGCGGTAGCCCTAATGGCGCGCCCTATGCAGCCTTTGAGCGCTCGGTGCTGCTTGCCGAACAGGTGCGTGAGCGCACCGATGCGCTGCACCGCACGTTGGACGAGCTAAGCCAGGTCAACGCTCGTTTGCTGGCAGCCAACGCTGAAGCCCACGCGGCTAACGTCTCTAAAACCAAGTTTTTGGCCGCCGTTAGCCATGACCTTTTACAACCGCTCAATGCGGCACGGCTGTTTGCCAGCGCCCTGGAAACCCATGCACTACCTGAGTCCTCCCAGGCGCTTGTCGGCCATATCGGGCGCTCGCTGAAAGATGTCGAGGGCTTGCTTGGGACGCTGGTGGATATCTCCCGCTTAGATGCCGGAGTGCTTCATGCCGATAAAGCTCCCTTTGCCGTAAGTACGCTGCTGGATGCGCTGGCGGAGGAGTATCGCCAAGTGGCGGGGGTACGCGGGCTCACCCTTCACTATGTACCTTCGCGGGTGTGGGTGGAGTCCGATTTAGCGCTGCTGGCGCGGGTGGTGCGTAATTTCCTTAGCAATGCGGTGCGCTACACAGAGCACGGCCACCTGCTGTTAGGCTGCCGCCGCCGGGCCGATGGCCTGGAGATTATGGTGGGTGATACTGGCCCCGGTATTCCAGAGCCCCAGCGCAAAGCCATTTTTTTGGAGTTTCGTCGCGCCAGCCAGCCACAGGCCAACCACAGTCGCGGCCTGGGGCTAGGCCTAGCCATTGTCGATCGTATTAGTACCATGTTGGATCACCCCGTCACACTGGCATCACGGCTAGGTCATGGCTCGCTGTTCTCTATTTTGGTGCCCTACGCAGCCTCTTGCGGCGCGTTAGAAGGCGGATCCAGACCGGTGCCATCCGCGCAGTGGGGCGATGACCCGCTGCAGGGCTGCGTGGTGTGGGTAGTGGACGATGACCCCGCGATTATTGAAGGGATGCAGGCGCTGCTGGGCAGTTGGGGGTGCCGAGTATGGGCAGCGGCAACGGTAAGCGCACTGGAAGCCGCCAGCGACGGGGAACGCCCGGCCGTGCTGCTAGTGGATTACCATTTAGGGGAGCATCGAGAAAACGGTATTGATTTAGCCGCCCGCTTGCGTCGCCGCTACCCCGGTTTAGCCACAGTGGTGATTACCGCTAACCATGAAGCGGAGGTGAAACGTGCCACGCGGCAGGCGGGCATGCACTGCCTGTTAAAGCCACTCAAACCGCTGCGCTTAAAAATGTTGCTAGGCACGCTGCTAGATAGCCGCTAGCCCTACGCTATCTATCCCTTTGCCGGGGCCGTACGTTTGGCGAGAAAACCGCTTAAATCCTCTTCCCCTGCAATCACAATAGCGTGTACTCGGCTGCTAGCTCCTAGCTTGCGCAAAATGGCCGATACGTGTGTTTTTACCGTGGTTTCAGCAATCGCTAACTCGCGGGCTATCTGTTTGTTCGACATTCCCTGGCTCATACAGCTCAATACATCCAACTGCTTGTCGGTGAGCCGCGGCAGTCGGGTTGGTTTGCTGTCGGTGCTCTCTGCCGTGGTAGACGGCATGCCGCGAGGAGGCGGGCGGCGCATAATATCGGCGGGCAAGTAGAGCTGGCCCTGAAGAATTTGATGCAGCGCGCTAAGAAGCTGCTCCCTTGGCGTTGATTTTGGAATATAGCCCACGGCCCCCAGAGTAATCGCATCCAGCACCAGCTGGCGCTCTTGATGGGCTGACACGATGGCAACGGGCAGCCCGGGGAAGGTCTCCCGTAGGGTTTTCAGCCCCTCTAACCCATCGGCATCCGGCAGGCTTAAATCTAAGAGCAGCAGGTCTAACCCTTCCAAAGCTTCAATGTGTGCCATGGCCCCCGCTAGGCTGTCGGTTTCCAGCAGTTGGGCATCGGTGAATCCGCTGCTGATCACCGCGTGCAGCGCATCGCGGAACAGCGGATGATCATCTGCGACTAACAGCGAGTACATGGCGTCTCCTTCCAAGGGATGAGGGTGCGTCCTGCCATCGGGCTATATCGAGAATGGCGCGAATGACCAACACTGGGTAGGCACCTTTTAATAATCATAATACTCAGGAGCAGTACCATGATCTACGCCAACCCAGGTGAAGCGAGCTCTGTTGTTTCGTTTGAGAAACGCTATGGTAACTACATTGGCGGTGAGTTTGTTCCCCCAGTGAAGGGCCAATACTTCGACAACATTAGCCCAGTTAATGGCAAAGTGTTCTGTGAAATTCCCCGCTCTAGCGCTGAAGATATCGAAAAAGCGCTGGATGCCGCCCATAAAGCCGCTCCGGCGTGGGGCAAGACCTCGGTACAAGAGCGCAGTAACATCCTGCTCAAAATCGCCGACCGTCTCGAGCAAAACCTCGAAATGCTGGCCGTGGCCGAAACGTGGGATAACGGCAAAGCGGTGCGTGAAACCCTCAATGCGGACATTCCGCTGGCTGTTGACCACTTCCGCTACTTTGCAGGCTGCCTGCGCTCCCAAGAGGGCACCGCCGCTGATATTGATGCCAACACGGTGGCGTACCACTTCCACGAGCCGTTGGGCGTGGTAGGGCAAATTATTCCGTGGAACTTCCCGATTTTGATGGCGGCTTGGAAACTAGGCCCAGCACTAGCGGCGGGTAACTGCGTGGTGCTGAAGCCTGCCGAACAAACCCCAGCGTCAATTTTGAAAGTGGTAGAAGTGATCGGCGATCTGTTGCCTCCAGGCGTGCTGAACATCGTTAATGGCTTTGGCGCAGAGGCAGGCCAAGCGCTGGCTACCAGTAAACGCATCGCTAAGATCGCCTTTACCGGCTCGACGCCGGTGGGCTCACATATTTTGAAGTGCGCGGCAGAGAATATTATTCCTTCCACGGTGGAGCTAGGCGGCAAATCTCCGAATATCTACTTTGCCGATATTATGAACGCCGAGCCGACGTTCATCGACAAAGCGGTAGAGGGGCTGGTGCTGGCCTTCTTTAACCAGGGCGAAGTGTGCACCTGCCCGTCGCGGGCGCTGATTCAAGAGAGCATGTACGACGAGTTCATGGTGAAAGTCATTGAGCGCACCAAGACCATCAAACGGGGTAACCCGCTGGATACCGACGTCCAAGTGGGCGCTCAGGCATCCCAAGAGCAGTTCGATAAGATCATGTCGTACATGGATATTGCCCGGGATGAAGGCGCTGAATTCCTTACCGGTGGTGACAAAGAAACGCTGGATGACAGCATCAACAGCGGTTACTACATTCAGCCCACGCTGCTGAAAGGCAATAACCAGATGCGCGTTTTCCAAGAGGAGATCTTTGGGCCAGTGGTCGCGGTCACGACCTTCAAAGATGAAGAAGAAGCGCTGGCGATTGCCAACGACACCGAGTTTGGCCTGGGCGCAGGCGTATGGAGCCGCGATATTAACGTGGCCTTCCGCATGGGGCGTGGCATTCAAGCGGGTCGTGTCTGGACAAACTGCTATCACCAATACCCCGCCCACGTAGCCTTCGGCGGCTACAAGAAGTCAGGCGTTGGTCGTGAAACCCATAAAATGGCGCTTGGGCATTACCAGCAAACCAAAAGCCTGCTGGTCAGCTACGATATCAATCCGCTTGGGTTCTTCTAAACGTTTGTTATGTCGTCCCATCGCCCGGCCTAGGCCGGGCGATGCTGCACATCCTCTGGCGCTAACTCTACGGATAAGAGCAGCTTAGAACTGCCGTTAACCATTATTAGGAGTCGCATCATGGATAATACAATGCGGGCGGCCGTCGTGCGCGAGTTCGGACAGCCGTTAGTCATAGAAGAAGTCGATGTTCCACGCCCAAAGCAGGGGGAGGTATTGATGAAGGTGGCGGCCTCGGGGGTCTGCCATACGGATCTACACGCAGCGCACGGCGACTGGCCAGTCAAACCTTCACCTCCCTTTATTCCAGGGCATGAAGGCGTTGGGCATGTTGTGGCGGTCGGGGCCGGTGTCTCCCATGTCAAAGAGGGCGACCGTATTGGTGTTCCTTGGCTCTACTCGGCCTGCGGTTTTTGCGAACACTGCTTAGGCGGCTGGGAAACCTTATGTGAGTCCCAGCAAAATACCGGTTACAGCGTTAATGGTGGGTTTGCCGACTATACCTTGGCCGATGCGGGGTATGTGGGTCGGCTGCCGGATAACGTTGGCTTTGTCGAGCTGGCTCCGGTGCTGTGTGCCGGCGTAACGGTTTATAAAGGTTTAAAAATGACCGATACCCGCCCCGGCCAATGGGTGGTGATTTCGGGCATTGGTGGCCTTGGCCACATGGCAGTGCAGTATGCCAAAGCCATGGGGCTTAACGTGGCGGCTGTCGATATTGATGACGGCAAGCTGGCGCTGGCTGAGCGCTTGGGCGCGACGGTTACGGTAAACGCCATGAAAACCGACCCCGCGGCATACCTTAAAAAGACCATTGGCGGTGCCCATGGTGCGCTGGTCACCGCAGTGTCGCCGAAGGCCTTCGATCAGGCGCAAAATATGCTGCGCCGTGGCGGTACGCTGGTACTTAATGGCTTACCGCCAGGGGATTTTCCACTGCCCATCTTTAGCACCGTGCTCAATGGGATCACTATTCGTGGCTCGATTGTCGGTACGCGTAGCGACCTTCAGGAAGCGCTCGATTTTGCGGCGGAAGGTAAAGTGGAAGCCACCGTCGCAACGGATACACTGGACAATATCAACGATGTTTTTCAGCGCATGATAGACGGTAAAATCGAAGGGCGTATTGTGCTAGACATGGCGGGTTAAACGCCCAGCGCGCATAAAAAATCCCGGCCGCGTGGCCGGGATTCTTCGTTTTACGCGTTGTACGTAAAGCGCTACTTACATCTGCGCATCTTCAGGCGGTTCGCCGATGGTGCCAGGCATTGCCTGCGCATGGCCACCCGCCAGAGCAAGGAATTGTAGGTGGCGCTCGTACTCTGCCACGAGATCACCGATCACCTGACCACGGGTGTAGCCGTTGAGGTCTTTATCCTGGCCACCTTCGGCAAGGTACACATCTAAACGCACGTAGAAATCATCGTCCGCGGGAATGAAGTTCGGTGTACGCATACGATGCGGGCATACCTGATAGACAAAGCTGGTGGCGTCGCCAAAGTCGACCTGCAGCATTAGGTTGGGCAGGGATTCCCCCTCAACCTGCTCTTCGGTGACGTTAGCGGTTTGGCCACGGCTCTCAAGCTCTTGGGCAAACTGGGTCATTGCCGGGCGAATCGAGTGCTCAATGGTCGCGGCGGCACCTGCGCGGTTAGAGGTATCCAGCGCGCGGTCCAAACGCTCACGCCAGTCGCCGCCGGGCGCGCTGCCCGCAATCATGCGGCGGGCGTCGGCTTTGCTGCCTTCCAGCTTCAGCGCTTTGTAAGTCCCCACCATGATGGCGAAGATCACCACCGAGAAGGGCAGCGCCGTAATCACGACTGCGCTTTGTAGCGCGTTTAAGCCACCCGCCATCAGCAAGGCCACGGTAATCAGGCCAATCACTGCCGACCAGAAGATACGCAGCCTCACCGGCGCATCGTGGTTCACGTCGCTTAAAATCGAGGTGAAATTAGCCAGTACCAGCGCGCCAGAGTCCGCTGAGGTGATGAAGAACACGATACCCAGAACGGTCACGACGGCGGCGGTAATGCCCACATAGGGGTAGTACTCAAGCAGCGTATACAGCGTGGTTTGCGGCGAGTTCAGCGCCTGCTCACCCAGTTCGACAACGCCCTGATTGGCCACCAGCTCGATGCCGCTATTACCGAAAATCGACATCCATACCATCATGAACGACAGCGGAATGAACAGAGCGCCAGCCACGAATTGGCGAATGGTACGGCCGCGCGAGATGCGCGCCAGAAACAGCCCGACGAAAGGCGTCCAGGCGATCCACCAGCCCCAGAAGAAGATGGTCCACCACATCTTCCACTCCTGGGCACCTTCATCGGCAAAGGCGTAAGTATCGAAGCTGGCAGCAACGAAGCCTGAGAGGTAGTCGCCTGCGTTGTTGACCACTTTATCCAGCAGTACAAGAGTATCGCCAGAGAACAGCACAAACAGCATCAGCGCCAGGGCCAGCAGCATGTTGAACTCGGAGAGGCGACGGATACCTTTCTCAACGCCAGTCACCACCGAAATGGTTGCTAGAACAACTACCAGCGCAATCAGAACTACCTGGACCGTCAGGGTTTCCGGCACGTCGAACATATAGTTCAAGCCGTAGTTAAGCTGAATCACCCCAATACCGAGACTGGTGGCGATACCGAACACGGTAGAAATCACCGCCGTAATATCGACCGCGTTACCAATCGGGCCGTGAATGCGCTTGCCCAGCAGTGGGTAAAGCGCGCTACGAATAGCCAGCGGCAAGCGATGGCGGTAGCTGAAATAAGCCAGCGCCATGCCCGTCAGCACGTACAGTCCCCAACCGGAAAGGCCCCAGTGCAGATAGGTTTGCACGACGGCGTTGCGCATGGCCTCTTGGCTTTCAGGAGTTAAGTCGGGCGGTGCCAAGTAGTGGGCAACCGGCTCGGCTACGCTGAAAAACAACAGGTCAATACCAATGCCAGCAGCAAACAGCATGGCTGACCACGACAGCAACGAAAACTCAGGGCGGGAGTGGTCGGGCCCAAGCCGAATACTGCCAAAGCGCGACATACCGATGAACACCACAAACACGAGGTAGGCCACGATCGCTAGCATGTAGTACCAGCCAAACGTTTTGCTTACCCAGGCAAGGCCCGCATCAAAAAAGGGCTCTTCGACGTTGGGTGTGGAATTCGCCCCCTGAGCTGGGCCAGAATATGACCTCCACAGCGGCAGGAGGTATGACATGGACGGCACCCAGATTCTAACACTCGGCCTGGGCTTGGAAGCGCCCT